>JAAYSY010000242.1 GCA_012518235.1 Bacteroidales bacterium | reverse complement strand
TTTTTATTCTGTTTTTATAAAGAGATTTTCAACTTATAAGTTCCTGGTTTATATAATTTGCCTTTAACCTTAGCTTGTGTACCTTGCGGTACGATTAGTTTAGTAGAATAATGCTTTTTATTTTTTTCTATTTGAATAGATATTAAACCGTATTCAGTTGGAATTACTGCTTGAGCTTTATTCAACTGGCCAAGTTTTGGATTAACAGTAAAAGTCTTAAAACCAGGTTCAACTGGAGCAATACCACAAACATACCGGCTTAATAAAGTTAATGGAGAACCACTCCATGCATGATTAGTTGTTCCACCACCAAAACCATCAGGTCCAATACCCCAGCCTTCAAATAGTGTTGTTAATTCTGTATATTGCATCATTTTGGTGTATCTTTTCTTCATTCGCTCTAAAGCATATTCTGCTTCATCCATTTCAAAAAGAGCTTCAAGAACGTATTTTTCCATATAAGGACTAGCATGAAACTCCTCCTTAAATACTTTTAATATATAAGGGAACTTCTCTTTCTCAGCAAGTCCAGATAAAACGGCCATAGCTTGAGAACGATCGTCGGTTTCCCCAATATAATCAGGACTTCTGTAAGCTGATCCATTCCAATATCGAGTATTGAAGTTGGCTTCTATTTTACTCATTATGTTATTGATATGAGCTACATCAGTTGGTTTGTTAAGAATTAAGGCAAATTCTTTCTCAGCTTTTAAGGCTAGATAATACCAAGTATTAAAAAGAACACCCATATCTATATTTTCTCCCCAGTCTCCCCAGCTCCAAGCTCCTTCTCGATGTATAACTAGTCCCTCGTTGTCTAGCTCAATAACTTCATGTAAGTACTTTTTCATGCCTTCATATACGTGAGGGATAAATGAGGAGTCGTTACTAAAGAAGTATTGTGTATAGAAACCATACCATCCTATAGAGGCCAACATCTGCATAGGGAGTTCTTTATTCCAATTTCCTGCAGGGATAGGAGAAAATAAAACGCCATCTTCTTTTTGCCAATTAATTAATTCATAAATTCCTTTTATGGCTAGTTTGTGGCTTTCCTTATCAAATATATAGAATGCTTCTCCCAATTCATTAACTTCATCTCCCCACCATTGTGCTCTTTCTCTATCAGGACAATCCATGTAGGTGTCTCGCATAGTGACATATAGAGTTCTAGCTGATTTTTCCCATAAATCATTATAAAACTTATCATTACATTCAAAGCTTCCTAAAACTTCGGTGTTATATCCTGTTTCTCTATACTTTAGTTCTAAAACTTCTATGTTTTCAGGGATAGTATAAATAACATAGTGTCCATTCATCCATCCTAAATTTTCGTAACTCTGAACTCCTTCTTTTGTAATATATTCAGCTCTAACACTTTCTGTTCCTCCACCTCTATAGTGGTCCGTTAGGATGTGGATTTTTTCACCTTCAGGAGCTTTTATTTTAAGATAAGGTGTAACTTGAGCATTATAGGGTAGTTTACAGAAAATAGTGTCACCTGTAGTTGATTTTGTTGTCGATATATAATCTTTTAATCCAAAATCTTTCCACTGTGGTATGGGACGTTTAACTAACTTTCCAAAAGGCATTTCTTCTGCTTTACAGATAATTTCAGCTTTGGGTAATTCACCATCGAAAGATGATAAATTCCAATTCTCAATTTCATTTCTAGCATCAAAACGAATATTACTTTCTGGAAGTCTAAAGTTTGGATGGGGAGCTTCCGTATTTTGATAAGCATCGTATACAGCGCAGCTCCAACTTTCATCTGAAATAATATTTACTTCTGGGGAAATAGCTTGGAATAATAAGCCTGCTTTACCACTGTTGTAGTGACTAAATCCATCTTTACCAAAATGCCAAACTAAAAGTGAAATAGTGTTCTTCCCTTTATTTAGATAGGGAGCAATATCTACTTCATCAAAATAAGTGGCATGAAGGGCTGGACCTCTTTTTAATCCACCTTCAAAAACAATCATTTGATCATTTATCCAGAGCCAATACTTAGAATCTGCAGCTATTTTCGCCTCAAGGTTATTTAATTCAGATTCAATGTTTATCTCTTTTCGATATATAAGCCAAGTATTTGTAGCACTTTGACATTGTTCTGTAGAAATCCACGATGCATACCAATTCAAATCCATGCCATGGATTTGAATTGTGGTTATTATTAATAATATGAATAGTAACTTTTTTTTCATTGCTTATTCTTTATAAATAAATTGATGATTTCCTGAGTTAAGGGTCTTCTCAGTATTATTGACAATTAATGTAGCAGTAGTTCCCAATGGAATAGATACATTTAGTTTTATTTCCTTGTTTTCTCTTTTCCATTCACTTTTTATTAATCCTTTTACAGAGTGATAACTTCCTTTTACCCAATCTAAGTCTTTCACAAAATGAGGAGTAAGGATAATATTTTTAAAACCAGGATTATTTTTATCATAATTAATACCAGCTAAAAAATTCATCATCCAAGCTGAAATATCACCCATAAAAACGTGATTCAGTGATGCATCTTTAAAATTCTCATCTAAGGTCCATGTTTCTGGTAAAGTAGTATATCCCATTGTTTCCACCCAATAACCCCAAGATGGAGCCTCTGTTTTAAGAGCCATTTTCATAACATCATCTATATATCCATATTTAGCAAGCATAGCAGGAACAGCTTTACTACCTAATAGGCCAAAATCGAGAAAGTAGTTATTTTCAGCAACTTTTTTATGTAAGTTTTCAGCAACTAGATTCTTATATTTATCTTCTACAATATCTAAGTATAGTGCTAAAGCTTGTGCTGTTTGTGTTCCTTCTGCATAAATTCCAGTTACTGGATTGAAGTGCTTTTCATTAATCAAACTCTTGAGGTGTTCAGCTTTCTCTTGATACGTTATATATTCTTTGTTTAGGAGTTTACTAAAGAAAGCCATTAATTTGTTGTCTAAATAGTAAAAAGATGTGGATGTATATTCAGTATTAGTGGTAGATTTCCAGAATACCCAGTCTCCTAATCCTGTAGTTAAGTATCCATTAACTTCTGTTGTTTTTATATACTCTAGGTATTTTTCCATTGTAGGATAAAGAGTTTCTATACAATGTGTATCACCATAATAATTATATAATGCATAAGGGATAATGAACAATGCTGCATCCCATACTGGACCAGGGAATTCTCCGAATCCCCATCCGCTAGAAGGTATTATTCCTGAAATTTCACCATTGTCTCTTTGATTGTCGATGAAGTCGTTCATCCATTTTTCGTACATTGTTATACCATCAAACCCTAGTAAAGCTAAATCAATAGCGATATATGCATCAGCTGTCCATCCATTTTTCTCGCGCTGAGGGCAGTCTGTTGGAATGCTGTGAATATTGCTTCTGTAAGCTTGCATAGTAGCATCCCATATTTTATTAAATAAGTTGGATGAGCATTGAAAGTTTCCTACTGGATTTAAATCCGTGTGAACAAAAAGAGCTGTTAAGCTATTTTCTTTTAGTTCAATTGGTTGGTCACTTATTATTTCTACATACTGAAAACCATTGTATGAGAATTCTGGAGTGTAAACTTCTTCCTTCCCATCTCCTTTTAAATAGAAAACATCACTTTGAATAATTTGCTCTTCTTTTTCTGGATGGTAGTATATATTAATATTACCCTGCTCTAATCTTCCATTTTCCTTTAATAATTCTCCATAACTAACTCTTACTTTTGTACCCTTATTTCCTTTAACTACTAACTTGCAAAAACCAGACATGTTTTTAGGGAAACTATATACATAAATATTGTCATTTATTTTATTGAAATGACTCGCTTCTATTTCTTCAGTTACTCTAATTGGGGGCATTTGTTGAGCCACTAGTTTGTTTGTTGGGCTGTTTATAGTTGTTGCAGGTTGCCAATTAGTGTCTTTAAAGTTGGATCTGCTCCAGCCTTCTTCTTCTTTATTTATGTCATAAAACTCCCCACTATATATGTCATTGTATAGAAAAGCTCCTGTGTTGGTTTTCCAACTTTGATCTGTTAGTATTATATCTTTACTACCATCTTTATATTCTACATGTAGCTCTGCTATCATGCTTGGTCTATCTCTCCAATAGGCTGTTTCAAAATCCCAAACAGCTAGTGATTGAACGTTGTACCAACCATTACCAAGAACAACTCCTATTGCATTAGAACCTTTTTTTACATGATGAGTAATATCATGAGTCACATAAAGAATTCGTTTATCAAAGTGTGTATAGCCTGGGTCTAGATAATGATCCCCAACTCTTTCTCCATTAATGTGAATTAAATGGTATCCAGCACTTGCAATGTAAAGTCTTGCTTGGCTGATTTCTTTGTCTATATCAAACTCTTTCCTAAACAATGGAGCCGGCTCATAATCCTGTGTGTGCTGATCTCTAATCCATTTAGCTTTCCAATCTGATGTGTTTAGTTTGCCTGTTTCAAATGAGGCTATGTTAGACTCAATTGGTTTTTCTTCTTCTTTATTCCATACAAACACCTTCCAATAATATTTAGTATGAGACTTGAATAAATAGGTGTTAGGATCGTATATAATGAGCTCATTAGGATTTGTTCCGATGTGAATTTCATGTTTATCGGGACTGAAAGAGCTTGACTTACCTTCATACTCCCATGTAAATCGTGGTGTGGTAAGCTCTATACCTAAAGGTTCATTTAAATATTCTGTTCTTAAGTTTGTTATATTTACTTTGTCAATGGTATTGCATCCAATGAGAAATAATATAAAAGCAAAGTAAAGTGAGATTTTTTTTAGTTTCATATTTATTTAGTATTTGTCATTTCAAAAGTTAGTGTTCCACCTTGAACTATATCTTCATGTTTAAGGATAAACGAATCTAGAGGAGTTCCATTAAGAGTAACAGATTTTACATATTTATTTTCTTTTGATAAATTGTTAGCTATAACAGTGAATGTTTTATCTTGAGCAAGATTAAGTTTGATTTTAGAAAATTGAGGAGCTCCTATAACGTATTCTTGGTTTGCTGGGTTCACTGGATAAAATCCCATAGCAGAAAAAATATACCAAGCAGACATTTGTCCACAATCATCATTTCCACAAAGACCATCTGGTTTAGGCAGATAGAAGCGATCAAATATTTCACGAATTAAAGATTCTGTTTTCCATGGTTGGTTTGCATATTGATATAAATAGGCAACGTGATGGCTAGGTTCATTACCGTGTGCATATTGTCCTATTAACCCTGTTACGTCGTCTGTAAATCCTGTATTAATAACATTCGACTCTAAGAAGAATAAGGAGTCTAGTTTATTAGCAAAATACTCTTTGCTTCCCATTAACTCTACAAGACCTTCAATATCATGTTGTACATGCCAAGTATATTGCCATGCATTTCCTTCGGTATAATCTCCTCCAGCTGTTGAAGCATGTGATAATTTTAATGAGTTAAAGGGTGTTCTCCATTGACCTTTAGAGTCTTTCCCTCTCATTAATTTGGTGTTTGGATCAAAAAGGTTTTTATAAAATAGAGAACGTTTAGTAAACTCTTCATAGTCTTCTTGATGGCCTAAAGCTAAAGCCATTTGTGCAACGCAATAGTCATCAAAGGTTGACTCTAATGTTCTAGATACAGATTCTACGGTAATTATATCAAAAGGGTAATATCCATATTGATTGTAAGTGTTCCAATCTGAATTAAAGTGGTTTTCAGTTGAGCTTGTTTTTATAGCATTATAAGCTTTCTCTATATCATAGTCATTAAATCCTTTTAAATAAGCATCAACAATTACAGGTATTGCATGATTGCCTATCATACAGTGATTTTCTTTTCCCCAAACTGTCCAGATAGGTAAGTAACCCTGGATATCATAGTGTGCTAACATACTTCTAATCATACCATTTACTCTTTCTGGAGCTAGTATTGTATAGAGAGGGTGTGCAGCTCTATAGGTATCCCATAACGAAAAAGTTGAGTAATACTCGTTGTTTTTTGCATGATAAATTTGGTCATCTAAACCTCTGTATTTACCATCTATATCTGCTATGTTATTGGGTTGTATCAATAAGTGATAAAGCGATGTATAGAAGTTGGTTTTATCTTCTATTGGTCCTTCAATTTCTATACGTGATAAGAGATTATTCCATCTCTCTTTATTTGCATTTTTAGTGTCCTCAAAATCCCATTTTGGGTTTTCTTTTTTTATAGCTTGTAGAGCTGCTTCAGCACTAACTGTAGACATTCCTACTTTGACTTTTAGTGTTTGGTTTGGTAGTTCATTAAATGATAGTAGTAAGCGACTGGCTTTTTCTTCTATTGATTTTTTCTGTAATGTATCTATTTTTTGAAAATCCTGATCTAGTTCTATAGCATAAAAGTATTTTCTTTTTACCCATGCTTCAACTTCATTATATCCTATAATTGTATTATTATTAAGTATTTGATGATGTCCTGCTAGTACATGATTTTCTACTGTTTTTCCCCATCCTACAATTCCATTTTGTAAGTCAAGTAATAATTGACTTGTATTTGCTTTAGAATCAAAAGAGAATTGATAGAAAGAAGTTCTAGGTGTTGTTGTTACTTCTGCGAATACATTTGCATCGGTAAGTTGTACAGCATAATACCCTGCAGGAGTTATTTGGCTTTCTTTGTCATATCTACTTCTAAATATAGAGTCTTTCGGATACTTAGTGAATGGGTAAAGTAAAATGTCTCCTAAATCGGGTCCTCCAGTTCCATTTAAGTGTGTTTGGGCAAAGCCAATAATAGAGTCGTCTGCAAGATTAAATCCAGAACAATATCTCCATCCATCATTGCCCGTTTGTGGACTTGCCTGAATAAGTCCAAATGGTGAAGTTGCTCCAGGAAAAGTATGTCCGTTATCCGCTGTTCCAATCAATGTGTTAACAAATAACGTGAGGTCTTTTGTTTCTTGTGGTTTTTGACAACTCCAAAATACAGATAGTAAAACTGTAATTGTTAGTAAGTGTTTCTTCATTCTAATTAATTGTTTAATAATATTTAATTATATTTTATTCGTGTTTTAAGTCTTTCATGAAATCACTAGGTGTTTTTCCAAATTCCTTTTTAAATATTGTTGTGAAGTAGGATTGACTTTTTATTCCTATTCGCAATAAAATATCAGCGATAGCTATATCTTCTTCTGCCATTATTTTTATTGCTGCTTTAAGACGTAGAGTTCTTACATATTGTTTAATTGGCATTCCGATAACATCATTAACCTTTTGATAAAGTCGTGTCCTGCTATATCCCATTTCTTTACATAAAAAGTTGACATCTAAATCAGGGTCGGATATGTTTCGTTCAATAACAGTGGTTAATTCTTGATAGAAATCTTTATCTTCTTCTTGCAATCTATCCTCTACTGTTATTGACAAATAATTTGTAGATAAATAGTTCTTCATTTTCTTTTTAGAGTCTAACAAGTTGTCTATAGTAGAATTAAGCAAGGCTAAACTTATTGGTTTTTCTAAATAAGCATCAGCTCCATAATTAAGTCCTTCTATTTTTGACTCTATAGAAGTTTTAGCTGTTAGTAAAATGAAAGGAATATTTGTATAGCTAGAGTTGTCTTTTAATGTTCTACATAACTCAAGACCATCCATTTTGGGCATCATTAAATCTGATATAATTAAATCGACTTTTTCCTTTTTTATTATGTCTAAGGCTTCTAATCCATTTTCAGCTTCTATTATTTGATACTTTTTATATAATGATTGTTTGAGTAATAATCGTATTTCAAAGTTATCTTCGATAATTATGATTGTTGGTTTTAATAAGTTGCTAGTGTTACTTATTGATTCTTTTGTTATTTTATAGTCTTCTTTTATACAGTCTTTGCTTTGTTGTTCTATTGTTGGTAAAATATTTTGTTCAGAGTATTCACTTTCAGCACATGGTAATTGAATGATAAAGTCAGTTCCTTGCCCATATTCACTTGAGACGCTTAAGTTACCCTTATGATTTTTTACAAGCTTTTTTACAAGTGATAGACCTAGTCCTGAGCTCATAGGGGTTTTATAGTTGTCGTTTTCTACCTTATAGTAACGATCACATATACTCAGTAAGCTTTCTTTTCTAATCCCTATTCCAGTATCTATGATTTGAATGTATATAGAGTGCTCTATACTTTTGGTTTGCTGTATTATTTGATTTATTGTTGGATGTTTATGTTCAATCTTTTTGTTTGATTTACTAATAATTACCTCAATTTTTTTGTTGTTGGGTGTATATTTAAATGCATTACTTAGAAGATTAAATAACATATTAGTTACGCATTCTTGGTCAACCCAAATATTATCTTGGAGGTTGTAGTCTGTAATATTAACAGAGAATTTAATATTTTTAATTTCAGCTAAGTTCTGAAAGTTAGAACATAAACTACTAAAAAATGGTATAGTTTGTGTTTGTTGAATCTGTAAATCTGGAATATCATCTTTTATTTGATCTATTTTTATAACATTATCGATAAGATGACTCATGCGAATAATATTTCTATTCAATATGTTCTCGGATTCCTTAGTCCATTGTTGGTCTTTTGCTAGTTTTTCGACAGTAGCTTTAATTAAGGTTAAAGGAGTTCTTAGCTCATGAGATATATTTGTAAAAAACTGCTGTCTAAGATTTTGTATATAGTTGGTTTGAGATTCTACAAATTGCTTAAGATGTAATTCTCTTCTCAATTGCAACCAATGTTTTGTATAAATATATATGAGAATGAAAGCTACTAGGCAGAGTAACGTATAAACTAATTTAGCTGTTGTAGTTAACCACCAAGGAGGAGATACGATGATAGGTATTGAGTAAATGGTTGGGCTCCATACTCCATCGTTATTTGTAGCCATTACTTCCAATGTGTATTTTTTATAGGGTAAGTTAGAGTAGAATAAAGTTCTTGAGCCTAATGGTACTTGTCTCCAATCATCTTGATATCCAACTAATCTGTATTTAAATTTGCAATCTCTAGGAGAGTTGTAGTGTGTAGCAGTTAAAAATATCTTGATGTGATTTTCAAAATAATTTAATTTAATTTCCTCACCAAAAAGTCTTTTTTTATTATTGATTTCAATCTGTGAAATATTTGGTGTTGCGTGAGTCGTGTTGTTGGATATTTTATTTGGATTAAAGTAGACAAGCCCGTCTATACCACCCATATAAATAGTTCCATCTGTAGCTTTATATGAGCTACCAATTTTATAGCTATTTAGGCCTCCTGGTATTTTGTATTCTTGAAGTTCTTTAGTTTGCGTGTTATATTTAAATAAATTGTTCCCCCCAGCCCAAATATTATTATTGTCGTCTATTTCTAGTGTTTCTATGTTTTCAAATTTATTATTAAAATTCAGTGATGTTGCGTGATATTTCCCGTTTTTTTGTAATATCATTTTATTTACACCCCCACCTAGTGTTCCAAGCCATAGTGTTGAATCATTTTCTTTTCGAATTGTACTTATAAAGTTGGAATTAAGACTGTGTGTTTGGAGTTCATCAGCTTCATATGTTAATATGGTATCTATTTTTCCACTGGTGTTTAGTTTTAATCGTATTAATTGCTCTCCAGATGAGTAAAAAATTTCCGGAAGGTTTTTATCTGCATATAGGCTAATTACTCTTTTTGTGATAAAAGCTGTTGTTGCTGGCTGTGAATCTTTAAATATGGTACATGTAAAGTCATTATGATTTTGATCTATTCTAATAACTCCATTTTTCCATGTTCCAGCCCAAACCTGCCCATAGCAATCTTGACTTAGACTGGTAACTTCATCTGATGGGAAGTTTGATACTTCATTTAGTCTTGTTATTACTAATGGGCTAGTATTTAAATAGATGATATCAAGCCCTGATGTATGCCCAACCCACAATTGATTATTTTGAAGTAAAAGAGATCGGATGTTATTGCTTCCTATTGAAGTGTTGGTTTTATCAGTTTGAACTTTAAGTACTTCATGAGTTGTTTTATTAATCCTATTTAGTCCCGTTGAGTGTGTTCCAACCCATAAGTGTTGTTCATCGTCAGCAATTGCACGAATTATTTTTTCAGAAAGAGAAAAGGGATTGTTAGGTTGGTATTGTATTCTATGAAAAGGTTTTTGGCGTAAATCAATAATATTTACACCACCTGCATAGGTAGAGATGATCAGGTTGTCTGTTTTGTCAATAAATAGACTAATAATATAATCAGAATTTAATGTTTTTGTAGATTCTCCAGCATAAAAAGTTGTAATAACAGACTCTTTATTCATGAAAAAGAGTCCTTTGGTAGAAGATATCCAATAATTATTATTGTAGTCCTCTACAATATCGGTAATTAAACCTTTTTTGAAGCTAATTGGGGTTTTTTTTAAGCTTTTGAGTTTATATAGCGAGCCTTCTTTGTTTTCTGACTTTATGAAATGCACACTATCACTTTTGTATAAGTTGTTGTGAGTTGCTATCAGTAGTTGGTTTTTGCTATCAAGAAAAGTATACCTAACTTCCTTACCTTCCTCTTTGAGAATAGAGTTAGGCAACTCTAATTGATTTATATCCTTTTCATTAATAATAAAACAGCCTTGATCTGACGAGACCCAAACTCTATCTAAGCTATCTTTTCAAATGGAGTAACACTTAGACTCTAAATTTATAAGAATAGGTATTAGTTCATTTTTAGAGTCGTTTCTCTCATATAAAAACAGTGAATTATCACTATTTTTAATGTAAACATATTTATTTTTTACAGTTAGGATTTTTTCTAGGTTATTTATGCTCTTTGAATCTTTTATCTTTAGTGAAATATATTCTTTTTTATTAGGATCAAACAGTTGAATTCCCCCTGCTGTTGCTAACCATAGTAATCCTTTATCGTCTATTGAAATATCTAGTATTCGGTTAGTGTAAGTGTTGTTTAAACCTTCTTGTGTTTGGTGAAAAGTTTCTATTAAATGTCCATCATATTTGCATAACCCAGAATAGGTGCCAATCCAAATGATTCCATTTTTGTCTTGAATAGTTGCATTAGCGTCTGTATGAGGCAATCCAGATTCAATTGTTAAATGTTGTCTGTTGAAGTTGTGTACTTTTGTATTGTTCCCAAGTACGAGTAATGGTACAAATGAACAAAAGATGAGTATTGTTATCTTTTGTGTGATGTAAACCTGTGCTTCTTTTTTCATTGTGCTAAAATATATTAGGTTTCTTATTTTTGATGTTCTTAAATATACATAATAAGTTCTTAAACGTACAAATCGGTGGTAAAATACAATAAAGAAAATAAAAGGGACGATAAGGTGTTTGTTTGCTTGTGCGTTCATCTATTTTTGTTTGTGCAAACATTAGGCTAATGCTGCCTTTTGGATTTGTGAATAAATTATAAATCTAATATTGTATAAAACAAACTATGAATGATTATCGATCTTTTTTATTTAACCTTTATTAAATCAAATTAATACTATGAATATGAATGAAACTAAAAAGCGAATATTATTTAAGTCGCGATTATGCATAGGTAAAAGTATTCTATTAGGAATGTTTTTACTCCTATCTATAGGAGGCTATGCAAATGAGTTTTTGGATGTGGCATCTAAGGTACCAGTAAAGGGTCTGGTAGTAGATGAAAATGGAGAGCCATTAATAGGTGTAAATGTGATAGTGAAAGATTCACCGAACACGGGAACTATCACTGATTTCGATGGTAATTTTAGCTTAATTGTTGATGTACCTGTTACTTTAGTATTTTCTTATTTAGCTTATGATACTAAAGAAGTCAAGGTAACAAAAAACATAAGCTCCTTGCGTATCCAAATGAATCCAAATACTGAGTTGTTAGAAGAAGTAGTAGTTGTTGCTTATGGTGCACAAAAGAAAGTTTCTGTTACAGGCTCAATTGCGTCAGTTGATAACAAGGAATTATTAAAAACTTCTACTGCCAATGTGGCTTCTGGTTTATCAGGTAGGCTTCCTGGTTTAGCTGTAATGCAGTCAAGCGGAGAACCTGGGCGCGAGAATGTAAATCTTTTCTTGAGGGGAGCAGCCACAATGAATGGTATGAGTCCTTTAATATTAGTTGATGGTATCCCTTATGATAACATTTCAAATATTGACCCTCATGAGATAGAGAATATCTCAATTTTGAAAGACGCATCAGCAACGGCTGTTTTTGGGGTTAGAGGAGCAAATGGTGTGATTTTAGTTACTACACAACGTGGAAAAAAAGGCTCTGTTCAAGTCAATGCTTCTTTAGAGTATAGTATGCAACAATTTGCATTTAAACCCAAAAGGGTGAACTCTTGGGATTATGCAAAGTTGAGAAATGAATCCCTTATGAATGAGGGTGCGGGTGAATATGCTGAGTTCTCAAAAGAGGATATTGAGTTATTTGAAACTTGGCAAACAGGAAACCCAGAAGATCCCTATTGGCATCCTAATCAAAATTGGCAGAAAATACTCTTTAAGAGTTTTGCTCCAATGATTAAGGGAAATGTTAATTTGTCTGGAGGTAGTGATAGAGTACAGTATTTTGTTAGTACTGGTTATGTTAATCAAGGAGGTATATTTAATACTGAGAAAAAAAGCTTCTTAGGATATAATCCTCAGTCATCTTTGAATCGTTATAATTTTAGATCTAATATTGACTACCACTTTAATAGTAAAATTAAGGCTTTTGTTAATATTTCTAATAGTGTGGAAAAAGTTAACTCTCCGAATGTAGGAGTATCTGATATTTTTATTGGGTCTTTAACCCATAGGCCTACTTCTCCAGGTCCTTTGTCAGACACCTCATATAAATTGCAAATGTCTGGAGAGAATTTGGTGGACTCGCATCCGAACCGTATTGTTGCTGACCCATTAGACCCCTTGAAATCTGCTTATGGTTTATTAAATAGGGGGTGGTTATATAAAAGAAACAAGATCAAGCGTTAATGCTATTACTGGATTAGATTTTGATTTAGGGTTTATTACTCCAGGTTTGACTACACGTGGACAAATCTCATTCAATGGTCGAGCTAGATCTTCTACTCATGCAAATAGAGAATATATTAGATACAAATATTTGAAAAATAAAGAGAATGAGTATGTGTATGTATTAGACGATGGTGATGATGACTCAGAGGGTCCTATTAGTTTAGGGAAATCAACCTCATCTGGTTATTTTATCAATATGCAATGGCAATTGAATTACTCTAGAGTTTTTGGAGATAAGCATAGAGTTGGAGGATTATTTTTAGCTCAAAGAGATTATAAAGAAGCATCAGAAGATGATCCTGTTACGGATAAATATCTACCATTTAATGTTATAGGCTTTTCAGGTAGAGCTTCTTATTCTTATGCTGATCGTTATTTAGCAGAAGTTAATATGGGTTATAATGGATCGGAGCAATTTTTACCTAAAAAACGCTTTGGTTTCTTTCCTGCTTTTTCAGCTGGTTGGGTAGCATCTAATGAGAAGTTTTTAAGAGATAGTAAAGTTATTACAAATCTAAAACTTCGTGCTTCATATGGAAAGGTTGGAAATGATAAGATTGGCAATAATCGTTTTTTATATTTAGATGATATCAATACTAATGGTGGTTTTAATGATGACGTTTTAATATTACACATTCCAAGTTTAGGACATGGAGGTAAAATAGAAGAAAGAGCATTAGGTAATCCAAATATAACTTGGGAAATAGCACGAAAGCAAAACTATGCTATTGACTTAGGATTCTTTAGAGATTTTAGTTTATCGTTTGATTATTTTATTGAAAATCGAGAGCAAATACTTATTCAAAGGGGTATTGTTCCTGATTTGCAAGGCCGACCTCAACACACTTTACCTAAAGTAAATATGGGAAAAGTTGAGAATAAGGGGTTTGAACTTGAATTAGGTTATAATAAATTATTTAAACCTGATTTTAGTATGAATGTTCGCCTAAATATGGGGTATAATAAAAACAAAGTAAAAGAGGCTGATGAACCCTATTTATCAGAGGATTATGCCCATAGACAACGTATGACAGGATATGCATTAGGGCAAAATTGGGGATATCAAATCGATTATTCTAAAGATAAGTCCTCTGGAAGAGATGGTAGTGGATTTTTTAATAGTAAAGAAGATATAGAACAAAGCGGTTTGAAGTATGAGATTGGCACACCTCTTCCTGGTGATTTTATATATGTTGACATTAGTGTCCACTAAAAATGTGGACGATTAAAAATTAAATAAATTTGGTTCACTTGAACCGCATCGATCTTTGTCATTTTTGAATTTAGCCTTATCAAAGAGATTTGTCAAATTGGTTTTGTCAGT
>JAAYSY010000241.1 GCA_012518235.1 Bacteroidales bacterium | reverse complement strand
TATGATGGATTAAATCGTTTAATTCGAATAATTTATCCCGCGGGCAACATGGAAGAATTCGTATACGATGCAAATGATAACCAAGTAGCACACTATGACGGAATCAATTGGACCGAATTCACCTACGATCGCTACAATCGTTTAACAGAGCAAAAAGATGCTCTAAATCACAAGACAAAATATAGTTACGATCGCTGGGGTAACATAACCCAAATGCAAAACGCTCTAGGTCATACCTATACCTACAGCTATTTTGTAGTAATTGGATAGTTAGTATGTGAGCGGCCAATCATGTTTATTAAAGGAATTTAGAAATAGCCTCAAGTCCATTTTCAAACGGATTCAAGGTTGTTTTTATTTTTGTGTGAAATTAAGTGTTTTAAAGTTCGATTTTATAGGTTTCATAGGCGATCCGCTTATATTCTTCTGCCTGATCCGGATTTCCTAGGATTATTTGCATATGCAGAGCTAGTTTCAACGTAGTTTTGTAGCCATCTATTCCCAAACGAAATTCTGCAATTCCTTTACGGTAAAGCAGTTGTGCTAAACAATAAGAAAGATAGTTTTCGTTACAGAACTGGATACCTAATCTAGCATATTTTAAGGCATTTTTATAATCTAAACTTCGATGAAAATTGTATGACAAATTAAAATACAGCTTAATTAATAGGAACTTTTCATGAGTTGTTAGATTTGAAGAGTTTTCAAAACTTTTAAGGCAGTATAGTAAGATTGAAGTCCCTTGTTCTAGAGCATCGCTTAAAGATAAACCTAAAAGAAGTAAAAGTCTAAGTTCGAAATCTGTATAAGAAAAATGTTCGTATTGGGTAGGTTTGAATCCAGGATGACTAATTTCTAAGGCCGAATAAAAATCCTCGAAGCTACTAGAGCGGCTATCGGAATAATACTTTTTAATTCCAGATAACATTAGCGTGAACTGTGTCGCCTCTGACTTTTGAATCAGTAAATCTGTATTAAGATCATTATTTAAGTCTTTGGTTACTTCTTGTTCTAGGTTGTCTATTTCTGCTATGTTCCCTTTGATAATTAATTGATCTAGTTCTTGATAATACTCAAAAAGTTTGCTTGTGGAGGTGTGTTTCTTTAGATCTAAAATTAAATCCCTTTTATATGTCTTAGACAATAAAACTAGAGTATCGTATCTTGGTACAGATTGTCCACTTTCTATTCTACGTAGGGTGTCCGCTGTTATTGTAGATGAGTTTTGTACATCGACTTGAGTTAGACCTAGCGATAATCTGATGTTTCTTAAATGATCCCCAAAATCAGATAAATAAATTGTTTCAAACAAATAATCAACTCCTTAAAATGACATGTTTTATGCTTTGCTAAGTGGTATAATTCACGAATTCTGAACCAGTATGCTTTCTGGATCCGGAAGCGACATACTTTCTGGGTGAAATATCCACAAGTGTATGTTACTATTTTAGCAAGGGAAGGAGTGGTTTATTTGCACAGACGAATGTGTATCGTATTATTTATGATATTAGTATTTGTTTTATCATCATCTTCCATATCATTAGCCGGTTTAGAGGATATACTACCGGTTGTAATTAAGACTTCAAATATAGAAAGCGCACAAGACGTTTACTTAGGTGCTGGTGAAGTGAACCAACCCAACCCAACTGGGATTTCCAAGAAGGTTGTAGCATATTTTCTTTGTTATAAATATCCTGTATTTAAAGTATTATATTTTAATTTTGGAAGTCCTGCAAAAAGGTTTCGTTAAGAATGTCTTGATTTGGGTAATGGCGGTAATTGGAGTTTTATAGGCTAACCGGACACATGAATGCTTAAATAACTTGCCAATTCATAAAATTACTCCGTTTATTTCAAGATTAGGCTGCAACAAGAAATTCAGCATAAGGGTTATCAACACTTTTCCGGACATTCTGCTAAGAAACACTTTTTAAAAGTACTTCTGTATAGTGATTTAGCCATTCAATTGGGCTAAGATAATCTAGACGTTTTTGTACTCGACGCGTGTTATAAAATCCCTCAATATAAGCAAAAAGTTCTTGGTGGGCTTCTTAACGAGTTTGAAAGTGCGGTCAATGAACTACTTCTTTTTTGAGGATGGAGAAAAAGCTTTCACTCCAGGCATTGTCACCTAGCTTTCCGGCGCGTGAAAAGCCCTGCTTAAAATCTAATTCTTGCAGTAAATCCTGTGTTTCTCTTGCAGTATATTG
>JAAYSY010000240.1 GCA_012518235.1 Bacteroidales bacterium | reverse complement strand
TAGTAAAGTATTTAATTCCTTTGCCTACATAAACTTTACGTTCAGTAGCTTCTGATCCATAATTTTTACTCCACTCTCCCAATCTTTGTCCTAAATAATACCCATCCCAAAAGCCACGATTAAAAACAGTCTTTAATTTGTTATCCCATTGTTCTATTTTTTGATCGGTGAAGCTATCTTCTAGGTATGCTTGTATAGCTTCTTTATAACAACTGACAACAGTTTTTACATATTCAGGACCACGAGCCCTACCTTCTATTTTAAACACACGTACTCCAGCGTCAATCATTTTATTCATAAAGTGAATAGTTTTAAGATCTTTAGGAGACATAATATATTCATTGTCAATTTCTAGTTCAGCACCAGTATCTTTATCCGTTACATTGTAAGCTCTTCTGCATATTTGCATACAGGCGCCACGGTTAGCAGAGTGATTCATCTCATGCAATGATAAATAACACTTTCCTGAGACAGCCATACATAATGCACCATGACAAAACATCTCTATGCGGATCTGTTTTCCATTGGGTCCACAAATGTTCTCTTTTTCTATTTGTTCATGAATTTGACGCACTTGTTCTAGGTTTAATTCTCTGGCTAGTACAACTACATCGGCAAATTGTGCGTAAAAACGCAAGGACTCAACATTTGTAATATTAAGTTGAGTTGATAGATGTACCTCTTGACCTATAGAGTTGGCATAAAGCATTACGGCAACATCGCTGGCAATAATAGCCGAAATATTGGCTTCTTTTGCAGCATTAACAATGGTTTTCATCAGTTCCATGTCCTCATCGTAAATAATAGTATTTACTGTGAGGTAACTTTTAACATCATGTTTATCACACGTTGTGGCTATTTCTTTTAAATCTTCTATTGTAAATGTTTTAGCAGATCTAGCTCGCATATTAAGATTTTCAATACCAAAATAGATTGAATTTGCACCTGCTTGTATCGCTGCAGCTAAGGATTCTCTTGATCCTACTGGAGCCATAATTTCAAAATCCTTTATATTGTATTTCATTGGTCTATGGTTTTATAATAAAGAATAACTATGAAGTTATTCAATCTTAGAATTTGTATAACTTTGATAAGTTAACAGACGTAACTTTCTTATTCTTATGACAAAGATAGAGTTTTTCCCTATTTTTGCAGTGTTAAATCCATTACTAATTATTAATTAATAAATTCATAGTAGTGAAAATTAGAGATTTAGACCTAGGAAACCATCCTATTATATTAGCTCCAATGGAGGATGTGACTGATGCAGCATTTCGTCTTCTATGTAAGGAGTTTGGTGCAGATATGGTATATACTGAATTTGTATCTAGTGATGCTTTAGTTCGTTCAATTGAAAAAACAATGCGTAAGCTAGAAACTAGTGATGAAGAACGCCCTGTTTCCATTCAGATTTATGGAAATGAAGTTGATACCATGGTTGAGGCTGCAAAAATAGTTGAACAAGCAAAGCCTGATGTAATAGATATTAATTTTGGTTGTCCTGTACGTAAAATTGCAGGTCGTGGAGCTGGTTCGGGGATGTTACGTAATATTCCGCTGTTGCTTGAAATCACTAAATCAGTGGTTAAAGCTGTCCAAACTCCAGTAACAGTCAAAACAAGACTTGGATGGGATGACGATAATAAAGTAATTGTTAGTTTGGCAGAGCAGCTACAAGATTGTGGAATTGAAGCTTTGGCTATACATGGTAGGACGAGAGCACAGATGTACAAAGGAAAAGCCGATTGGTCTTTAATTGGTGAGGTAAAAAACAATCCACGTATGCATATTCCTATTATAGGCAATGGAGATATCATTTCTGCTAAAGGAGCTGTTGAGGCCTTTAACACTTATGGGGTAGATGCAATAATGATTGGTCGTGGAAGTGTTGGGAGACCATGGATTTTTGATGAAATAAAGAGTTATTTAATGAATGGAGTATTACCTGAATTAAAGTCTTTTGATTGGTATTTGAATGTACTAAGAAAACAAGTCGTAGATAGTGTTCATCGAATAGATGAACGAAGAGGGTTAATCCATATGCGTAGACACATTGCTACGACACCTTTATTCAAGGGGCTTCCTGATTTTAGGGATACTAGAATAAAAATGTTGCGAACAGAATCTTTAGATGAGTTGCTTTCTATTTTTGATGATGTTAGTGAAAAAGTGAATGAAGAGAATCTGTTCCCTTCCGATCTAACTGATTTTCATTTGAATAACTAAGTGAATACTAAATCTTTCTGAGTGCATTTTACCTATAGATTTTTCTATAACCTACTTGTTTAGTGTAATGCTATTTTAAGACAAGACGATTATTAAAAAAGTAAAGGGTAGTTCATCTGAACTACCCTTTATATATATTCTCTATATTATAATTAATTATAATTGAGGACCTGCAGGAATAAGAGCTTTACCAGCTTCATTAGTTGTAAACTTATCGAAGTTTTTAATGAAACGTCCAGCTAGGTCTTTCGCTTTTTCATTCCAATCTTCAGCTTTAGCATAAGTATCGCGAGGATCTAGGATTTCAGTGTGAACTCCTGGAAGCTCAGTTGGAACTTCTAAATTGAAGAAAGGTATGTGTTTGCTTGGAGCCTTATCGATAGAACCATCAAGAATAGCATCAATGATAGCACGAGTATCTTTAATAGAGATACGTTTTCCTGTACCATTCCACCCTGTATTAACAAGATATGCTTTAGCACCAGATTTTTCCATCTTCTTAACTAATTCTTCAGCATATTTAGTTGGGTGAAGAGTTAAGAAAGCTGCACCAAAACAAGCAGAGAAAGTAGGAGTTGGCTCAGTAATACCACGCTCAGTACCTGCTAATTTAGCAGTAAATCCAGATAAGAAGTAATACTTAGTTTGCTCTGGAGTTAAGATTGATACTGGAGGCATTACACCAAAAGCGTCAGCTGTTAAGAAAATAACTTGTTTAGCAGCTGGTCCTTTAGATACTGGTTTTACGATGTTATCAATGTGATGAATTGGGTAAGATACACGTGTGTTTTCTGTTACACTATTATCAGTGAAGTCGATTTTACCTTCTTTGTCAACAGTAACGTTTTCTAATAATGCGTTACGTTTGATAGCATTATAAATGTCAGGTTCATTTTCTTTACTTAGGTTAATAACCTTAGCATAGCAACCACCCTCAAAGTTAAATACTCCTTCATCATCCCATCCGTGCTCATCGTCACCGATTAATTTACGTTTTGGATCTGTAGAAAGTGTAGTTTTTCCAGTTCCTGATAAACCAAAGAAGATAGCCGTGTTATCACCATTCATGTCAGCATTAGCTGAGCAGTGCATAGCTGCCATTCCTTGTAATGGAAGACGATAGTTCATGTATGAGAACATACCTTTTTTCATTTCACCACCGTACCATGTATTTAAGATAACTTGAATTTTCTCTGTAAAGTTAAATACAACAGCAGTTTCCGAGTTTAATCCTAATTCTTTATAGTTTGTTACTTTAGCTTTAGAAGCATTCATAACAACAAAGTCTGGCTCTCCAAAATTCGCTAGTTCTTCCTCAGTTGGACGAATGAACATATTTTTTACGAAGTGAGCTTGCCATGCAACTTCCATTATGAAACGGATTTTCAAACGAGTGTTTTCGTTGGCACCACAGAAAGCGTCAATAACAAATAATCTTTTATTTGAAAGTTGCTCAGTAGCTAAAGTTTTAACAGCTTTCCAAGTTTCTTGAGAAGCAGGCTTGTTATCGTTTTTGTACTCCTCTGAAGTCCACCATACAGTGTTTTCAGTAACATCATCTTTAACGATAAATTTATCTTTAGGAGAACGACCAGTATAAACACCAGTCATAACGTTTACTGCACCTAATTCAGTATTTTGGCCTTTTTCAAAACCAGTTAGACCTTCTTTTGTTTCTTCTTTGAATAGAGTTTCGTAAGAAGGGTTGTGTAACACTTCTGAAACACCAGTAATACCGTACTTGCTTAAGTCTAATTTTGCCATTTGTTTGTTTTTAATAAAATTGATATTTAGCTTATATATAATACTACTATATAGTGGATTAATCAAGTAATTTACATTGTTTTAATGTAACCTTATTGTTTTAACCCATACAAAAGTAATACTTTCTTTTAGATAAAGTAATTAAATAAAGAAATATTTCTTTAATCTAAATCAGTTTTATAGATAGATAACAATTACTGCCATATGAATGTTGCAAATTAATAGATATTCCTTTTCTTTGTATCAGAAATACATAAGAATATCAAATATGAAAGTAGTGAACCTAAGTGAAACGAACTCTATATTAAACCAATATGTCAGTGAAATTCGAGATGTGGATGTCCAAAAAGACAGAATGAGGTTTCGAAGAAATGTAGAGCGAGTAGGAGAGATAATGGCGTATGAAATTAGCAAGACGTTCCGATATAGCGAAAAGGAGACACAGACTCCTTTAGGAATTGCTAAAGTAAATACACCCGATAATAATGTAGTTATCAGTACTATACTTAGAGCAGGTCTTCCCTATCATCAGGGGTTTGTTCGTGCTTTAGATAATGCAGACAATGCTTTTGTGTCAGCTTATAGAAAATACAAGGACACTTTAAAATTTGATATTCATATAGAGTATATTGCATCTCCTCGAATTGATGGAAAAACATTAATTATTACTGATCCTATGTTAGCAACAGGGGGTAGTATGGAGTTGAGCTATGAGGCTATGATGACTAAAGGGATGCCCGCTGAGATTCACATCGCTGCAATTATTGCAAGTGAACAAGCTGTTCAGCACTTGGTGGAGAATTTGAAACATGATAATATCACTATTTGGTGTGCTGCTATTGATCCTGAAATCGATGAACATTCTTATATTGTTCCTGGCCTAGGAGATGCTGGAGATTTGGCTTTTGGGGATAAAGAGTAGAATGTAATTTAGTTAATACTTGTAGCTATTACCTTTTTAAGGTATAGAGAATATAAAAAAGAGCGAGAACTGCATACAATTCTCGCTCTTTTTATATTAATAAATAATTATTGATTACTTCTTTTTAGTATCCTTTGCTTTCTTCTTAGTTGTGGTTTTCTTTTTTGCTGTTGTCGTTGTTTTCTTACGGCGACCTTTCCCACGGTTCTCTTGTTGATCTTTTATGATAGCTAAGCAATCATCTAGAGATAAATCTTCAGGTGTTTTATCTTTTGGTATACGGTAGTTTTTCTTTTTATAGGCTATATAAGGGCCATATCTACCATTTAATACCTGCATATCGGGTTCCTCATCAAAACTCTTGATGTGTTTTTTTGCGTCTGCTTCTCGTTTAGCTAAAATAACCTCTATGGCCTCTTCTAGAGTAACTTCTAGTGGGTCGTATTTTTTAGGAAGTGAGGCATATTTTGAATTGTGATGAACATAAGGTCCATATCTACCTACACCAATTTTTACCTCTTTATCTTCGTAGTCTCCTAAGGAACGTGGAAGCTTAAATAACTCAATGGCTTCTTCCAAGGTCAATGTTTCCATAGACATTCCTTTTCTCATTTGAGCAAAGCGAGGTTTCTCCTCATCATCAGAACTACCCATTTGGACCACAGGTCCATAGCGACCAATTTTTACTGAGATTGGTTTTCCTGTTTTTGGATGATCACCTAAAATACGCTCTCCTACACGATGTTCTGTTTGTGTTTCTAACGCTTCTTCAACAGAAGGGTGAAATCGATCATAAAAGGTGGAAAGTGTTTCCGTCCATTCTTTTTTTCCTTCTGCAATATCATCAAACTCTTTCTCTACCGTTGCCGTAAAGTTTAAGTCCATAATTTTAGGAAAGAAATCGATTAAGAAATCGTTTACTACCATACCTACATCTGTAGGAATTAGTTTGGCACGCTCTCTACCTGCAATTTCAGTCATGATTTCATCTGAAATCTTATCATCTTTTAATTCAATGACATTGTATTTTCTTTCTTCACCTTCAATATCTCCTTTTTCAACATACTTTCTATTTTGAATAGTTGATATGGTTGGTGCATATGTTGAAGGACGACCAATACCTAGTTCCTCTAGTTTACGAACTAAGCTAGCCTCAGTAAACCGATAAGGACCTTGAGTGAAGCGTTCTGTTGCAGTAATTAATTTGCGTTCTAAGTTTTGTCCTACACTTAAAGGAGGTAAAATGCGACTATCGTCTTCTTGTTCCTGGTCATCATCGTACGACTCTCGATATACACGTAGGAATCCATCAAATTTAATAACCTCCCCACTGGCTACTAGTTTTTCCTTACTTTCACTAACATCTATTGTTGCTGTAGTTTTTTCTAGTAAAGCTTCAGCCATCTGAGAAGCTAACGTCCGCTTCCAAATTAAATCATATAAGCGTTGCTCTTGTGCCGTTCCACTAATCGTTTCATTGTTCATATGAGTGGGTCGGATAGCTTCGTGAGCTTCTTGTGCACCTTTAGAATGGGTTTGAAACTGACGTGTTTTGACGTAGTTTTCTCCCATTGTCTTTGTAATAGTTTCTTTACAACCATTAATTGCATAGGCTGATAGATTAACTGAGTCGGTACGCATATAGGTAATATGTCCCGCTTCATATAATCTTTGCGCTATCATCATGGTTTGAGCTACAGTGAAGCTTAACTTTCTAGCTGCTTCTTGTTGCAGTGTAGAAGTTGTAAAGGGGGGAGCAGGATGCTTTTTACTAGGACGAGTTGTAATATCTTCTATAGTATAAGTGGATATTTTACATTCATCTAAAAAGGTTAGCGTCTCTTTCTTAGTATTAAAACGCTTATTGAGTTCTGCTCTAATTTCATAAGTCTCACCCTCTTTGTCTTTAGCGTTGAAAAGAGCAATTATACGATAAGAAGCTTTGCTTTTGAAAGCTCTAATATCACGCTCTCTTTCTACAATTAATCGAACAGCTACAGATTGTACACGTCCAGCAGATAAAGAGGGTTTTATTTTTCTCCATAATACAGGAGAGAGTTCAAATCCTACAATACGATCTAGAATTCTTCTAGCTTGTTGAGCATTAACTAAGTTAATGTCTATCTCTCTAGGATTTTTTATGGCGTTTTGAATCGCATTTTTTGTAATCTCATGAAAGACTATACGCTTCGTATTTTCGGGTTTTAAACCTAGCACATCATATAAATGCCATGAAATAGCTTCCCCTTCACGGTCCTCATCCGATGCTAGCCAAACGGTTTCCGCTTTTTTTGCTTCAGCTTTCAGTTCGCTAACTACTTTTTTCTTATCTGAAGGTATTTCATATTGAGGTTCAAAGTTGTTTTCTATATCTATTCCTAGATCTTTTTTCTTTAAATCTCGTATATGTCCATAGCTAGACAGTACTTTATAGTCATCTCCTAAAAATTTTTCAATAGTCTTTGCTTTCGCTGGAGACTCGACTATTACAAGGTTTTTATGCATAGTTTATATAGGACTTTTTTGTATCTTAATTCAATACAAAGGTATTAATAAATGCTTATTACACACATATATAATACAAAAAAGGTGTCTTTTAAGCAAGAAACACCTTTTTCTTTATATTTTTTATTCGGCTCTTAGTTAGAATAATAGTTTTACTCCTCCTACAAAATTAATGCCTTCCGTTGGATAACTATAGAAGTATTGATATTTCTGATTTAATAAGTTATCTCCTTTTATAAATATAGATGCTCCTTTATAAAGTCTAAAGGTTACTTCTGCATGGAGATTACTTACAGCATCAAGTCTTTCCATAAGATCACTTTCTGTTCGGTGAATATAACGATATCCTAATTCAATATCTAATGGAGAAACAGGACGTATTACAGTTCTGAAGTTCAAATCAAACATAGGTTTCATCAGTAAAGCTACATTATCATCTACACTCCAATTTCTATAAATTCCAGATAGGGTAAGATCAACTAAGTTTTTATAACTGTATGAAAAAGTAGCTCCTCCAAAAAAGTTTGATGTATTGGTTTGCCCTAACTCTTGAATCATTAAATTGCTTTCATCTGTAATAAGTGGATTTTGCTGAAAGACATCCTTTTTTAGGTTTTGATACCCTCCAAAGAAGTTCAACCAAAGTCCTGCCGTTGGTGAGGCTTTGAATCCAATAGATGTGTTTAGTTGTTCATAAGTGTCTTCTAATCGATTAGTTATTGATGCATAAGGATTAGTAAACTCCATTCTGTTGAAGTCATTGGCTAATCTTCCTCCTGTAGCCGTAGCGTAGAATAAATAACTATCAGAAAACACATAGGCTAGATTAACATCGGGTGCAATATTAACAGATTTACCAAAACCAAAAGCAAAGTCCATATGTGCTCCTAATCTAAGTCTCCAACTATCTCCATTGAATTCATAGTAGGGATTAAAATCAGCTGTGGTATAATTATCTATAGAATCGTTATTATAAAAGTAGTTATTCATATTAAAAAAGACTCCTACTTTGCTATCGTCATTAATAAGACCAAAAACATTTGCTGATGTTAATAGTTTATTCTCTTTGTTGTCCTTAGTTAATAATGAACCCACCCAATCATTTTGTCTGCTGTAATGACTGAACTTCATGTTTACATCGGCTTGTAAAGGAAGATTAGGATTCATTGTTTCAATACCCACTAAAAACGAGGTATTCATGAATTTTTGCTTGTTGAATAAGTGTTCTGGTTGGTAGTTGAAGTTACTTAGTCCAAAGTCACCTCCTAATTTTAAGTTTGCTTTACCAAACTGGTGTAGGTAATTAATACCTCCATTTGTTTTATAGTAGTGAGCATTCCATTTACCACTTTCAAGTAAGTCTAATTTGCCATTCATGCCAAAGAGACTAAGACCCAAATTAAGTTGATCTTTTTCTGATAGATTGAAACGGTAATTTGCACGACTATCTACATTTCCATAGTTTCCATATCCTAAGCGAAAGTAACCTGGTTTTGCCTTAGCAAAAGATTCTTTTCCTACAAATGCAGGCATATTAGTTTGTGGAAAACTATAGCTTGGCGAAAATTGAGTATCGTAAACAACCTCTTTCTTTGAAACCTGAGGTTCATCTACAGGGGGTAAGACATTTAATTTTGTAGCATCTAACACACTAGGGTTATACTCTTGTTCAACTACTACAGTTCGAGTAAGTGTAGAGTCATTATCTTGTCTTTGAGCGTTTAGTGGAGCTACCATTAGAATAACTCCAGCCAATATATAATATTTGATTTTCATATCTATGTTTATTCTTCAGTTAGTTTATTTAAGCGGCTTTGAATCATATCTTCAATATGGGGATCTCCCTTATAGTTTTGTTGTAAGCTTAATAAATATTGACGAGCTTCAATGTTTTTACCTAAAGCAACATTAACATCAGAAAGCAATATAAACCCACGAGCTAACCAATAGGCGTGAGGTGTACTTTGATCTATAAAATCTAATAATTCACTTTCAGCCTCATTATATTGTTGTTGGTTGTATAACATTTCTGCAACTCTAAATTTAGCTTCTGCACCATAAATAATACGTGTATCTTTTGCTAAAATTTTATAGTCTTCGAAAGCCTTTTGATCTGCTTTTTGTTTTTTGTATGCATTAGCTCTTTCATATAATGCTTCATTTTTCAATTCTGGGTCTATTTTTTCTTGAGCTAAAACATCACTAGCTGCTTGTATTGTTTCCACATCATCTTGTAATGCAACTGCAGATTTTAATATGCCACTATAAGCTACCTGTTTGTGATTTGGAGTTGTTGAGATTTCTTTTAAGTGTTTATAACTAGCTAAAGCATCATTAAACATCCCTTGTTTTAACTGGACCTCTCCACGCATTACTAGTGCTTGGTCTAGGTATGGATTGTTGGGGTACTTTAACAGTTCATCAGAGTGATGTAGTATCAATTCATAACTTCCTTGTTTGTTAGCTATAGAACATAAGTAGTAGTGAGCTCCTAACTGAAAAGCTCCATCAGGAAAGCTTTGCAAATAACTATTAAAGCTTTGTTTAGCTTGTTCTATATTTCCACGCATAAAAATACGTTCAGCAGCTACATATGTAAGCGAGTCTTGCTCACTAGCATCAAATTGAATGTTTCCCGGTATTTGTGATACTAATGTTGCAAATTCATCTACGCGATTCTGGTCTACATAAAGTGACTTTAAATCGCGCATAGCTAAACGAGCTTCTTCACTTCCAGGATAACTCATAGCTACGTCTTTATAGGCACGAATAGCCTCTTCGTTGTTTCCTGCCTGATAATGTAGAAGTCCAATTTCTGTTGCAGCTTTTCTAGCTAACGGACTTTGAGGGAATTTTCCCATTAACTCTTTGAAAGAAGCAATTGCTTGATTATTATTTTTCAATTGCACATAAGAACGTCCTTTTTCATAAATAGCATTCACTACATAAGGTGATGTTGGATATTTTCCTACTAACCTATTAAGTAGAGTTATTTTTCCACTATAATCTCTTTGTAAACCAGACACTAGGGCTAACTGATAAAAAGAGTAATCTCCAGCTTTTGAGCCTAGACTTTCGGCTTCAGCATAGTGTTGTTTTGCAGCATCAAATTGCCTGTTTTGAAAATAAGTATCTCCTATTCGATTGTGAGCATCTGCAATGGTAAACGACTCATTCATGTTTTTATTCAATTGAGTGTATTTTATAAACCATTCTCTCGATTGCGCATATTGTTTATTATGGAAGTTAATGTATCCTAAATTATAGTGTGCAAGGGCATACATTATAGAAGATCTATTTCTAGTGGTTTGCAAGTAGCTATTGAAGTCACGCATTGCTTCACCATACTTTTCTAGTCTATAATAAGACTCACCTCTCCAATAGAATGTTTCAGCTTTTGTTTCTTGGTTATATTGACCAATTTCTAATGACAAGTTAAAGTAGTTTAATGCTTCAATAAACGACGCATTAGCAAAAGTCTGTGTTCCTAACTGAAATAATATTTTTTGTTTCGCTTCTAGAATTTTTGCACTTGGATGTGATATTCTATTAATTGACTCAAGAGCAGGACGATAACTGCGAGTCGTCATATAAACTTCAACAAGGTAACCACTAATTTCTTCGGCGTAGTTTGAATTTGGATAGTCATTTAGGAATTGTTCAAAAACAGTCACCGATTCACCAAAGGCAGAGTAAGAAGTTTCATGAATGCACAAAGCATAATTATAGGCAGCTTGTTCTGTAATAATTGGGTTGGCTTTAGAAGCCGCAGCTTGTTCAAAAGCCATACGTGCGTTATTCTTATCAGCTAATTGTATATACGCCATACCCATATGTAAAAAAGCATTTTGAGAAAGTGCATCATCAATAGTAGTCGATCGTCCTAAGTTTTCTGTAGCCTTTGAATAGACTTGGGTTTGATAGTAAGCCATTCCAAGCATATACAAGGCATTTCTTTGAGGAGAGTCTGTTGTTTCTTTAAGATACGTTTCAAATTCAGTTATCGACTTAGGATAGCGTTGATAAATATAATTAACTTGTCCTAATATGCGATGTAATTCTGCGTTTTTAGGGTGGTTAGGATAAGCTGAAAGTGCATTTTGAGCTACGATTTCTGCTTTGTCGGGATGATTTTTGAGCAGATACGAGTCTGCTATATAAAAGTTAGATAGAGCCCCGTATTTAGAGTCGGTTTGTAATGTTAGAAAACCTTTTATGGCTTCATCATAACGGCCCTGTGTATATCTAATATAAGAAATATAATAATTGCAATCGTTAGTGTATCGATTACTACTCATTCGTAAAGTTTCAAACCAAATCGCTGCATCTTTATCGTTGCCCGTTTTCAAATGTGAAAGAGCTAGTCGATAAGTCATATCATCGCGCTCATCACTTTCTAATAAATCAAGCCGCGATGCATTGAAAAATGCCAGTGCTTGATGATAGTTTTCATCAAAAAAGTGACTCGAAGCCATTAAAGCATAAATGCGATTAGCATAAGGTGAATCGGGATGTTTCTCTAGGTGTTGCTCTAGAAGATTCAACTTATTTAGATCTCCCATTTCATATTTTGAAGAAGAGAGCATATAATCCACCTCTAGTAGGTGAGATGGTTTGGGTTGCTCAAGATACTTTTCAAGCATTGGAATAACAGCGGCATAAGCTTTTTGCTCATACATTGTTTGTATTTCTTTAAATAGCGTTTCGCTGTCTGTTATATTATAGCTTGTTTGTGCTTTTACCGAGAGTGTAGTGGCAAAAAATAAAACACTCAATAAGCTAATTAAAATTTTTCTCATGGTTTATTTAGTTTATACTTTTTACAAATATATGTTTTTTATAAGTCTAGGCATAAAACGTTAAGAGATTATAACTATTTCACTAGTAACGATTAAAGAGCCTGTTTTGTTGTGCTTCTTTTTCTTTTAACCATTTTATTCCTTGTTGTATAGAGGGTAGGCCAAAATCTTCTATACTGAGTTTTTTAATAGGAATAAACTGCAATGAAGCTACATCATCTTGTGCTTTTAATGTTGAGAAGTCATTCACTTTACAGTAATAGAATAAGTCTAAAGTGTGGACTAAAAAATCGGAGTAGTTATATAGGTTGGGTATGGAGAATAGGTAAATAGCTTCATTAACTTGGAGTGCTGTTTCCTCCATTATTTCTCGAGTAATGGCTTCTTCTCCTGTTTCATGCATATCAACAAAACCACCAGGTAAATCAAAAGTACCCTTAGCTGGCTCTTTGGCTCTTTTTGCTACTAGTAATTCTTCCTTTTTATTTAATATTATGCCAACAGAAGCTGCTGATGAATTAAAATAGTAAGTAAAACTACAATCGAGGCACTTTTTTGATTTTTCATTGTGAATTATAAACTGAGAAGACCCACATTTAGGGCAATGCTTAAATTTCTCTAATGGATGTGACATGTTTTATCTTATTACAGCAGGTTTTAATAACAAAAATACAATAATAATGTAAATAAGCTCTCTATAATTTGCAAATCTTACTTCATTAAACATTGTAAGTAGGTTAGTTCTTTTTTTCTAGAGGAAATCTGTGAGGTAATAGATATTGAAATGGTTTTTCTTCTAAAAATAAGATTGGATAGTGGTTATTTAGAGTTCTTCTTTTTGTAGATTTATAGTTTGTTGTACTCTTACACCAGAGAAGTTGTTTCTGGTGAAAGCTACTTTATAATTGTATTTCAATGTTTAAATCTAATAAATTAATGAGTAATTTTAATAGAGTGACACAATCTACACGCCTGGTGTGGTTAGATGTTATTCGCCTAGTAGCTATGTTGATGGTTATAGGGGTGCATTGTATAGACCCATTTTATATATCACCTACACTAGGGGGTATTTCCGAATACAAATACTGGGCCGCCGTTTATGGGTCGTTATTGCGTCCTTCTGTGCCTCTTTTTGTAATGATGACAGGTCTTTTGTTACTTCCTGTAAAAGAACAATCGCTGGGTGTGTTTTATAAAAAGAGAATTTATCGTGTGTTGTTCCCTTTTTTATTTTGGTCTGTTTTATATAATTTGTTTCCCTGGATTACAGGTGTATTGGGCTTACCTAAAGAAATTATAGGAGACTTTTTTTGCTATGTGCAAGGAAGTGAGTCGCAATCATTATCCGATGCCTTAAAGGATGTAGCTATGATACCTTTTAATTTTAGCTTTAAGGAAAATCATATGTGGTACATCTATATGCTTATAGGACTGTATTTATATATGCCTTTCTTTTCTGGATGGATAGAGAAAGCAGATAGAAAAACAAAAAGAGTTTATCTGTTGATTTGGTTTATTTCTTTATTCTTACCTTATCTATCTTCTTATGTTAGCTTTTATTTATTTGGGGAAGCTACATGGAACCAGTTTGGGTTATTTTATTATTTTGCAGGATTTAATGGGTATTTATTATTAGGTCATTATCTTAAAAATGGAACTAAGTGGAGTTTAGGCAAAACACTTACTATATGTACTATTCTGTTTGCCGTTGGTTATACGATAACTTATTGTGGTTTTAGCAGTGCAGGTGCTAATCCAACTGCTACAGAGGCTGAAATGGAATTGTTTTTTACATTTTGTAGTCCCAATGTGGTATTGATGACAATAGCCTTATTTCTTTTGCTACAGAAGGTAACCATATCCAATTCGTTTATTGTAAAACTGTTAGCTAGTGTTACAAAATATGGGTTTGGTATATATATAGTCC
>JAAYSY010000239.1 GCA_012518235.1 Bacteroidales bacterium | reverse complement strand
GGTTTTTAGTCTCCTCTAGCGCTTTTCTTTTGCTTAATTCTAAGGCCGCTAGAAGTGCGGCTGTTTTGGCTTTACCTAAACCCTTAAATTGTTGAAATTCCTTTAGATGCCATCCACTCAAAACTTTCAAACTATTATTGCAACTGTTAAGAACGCGTTTCATTAGTTCAACAGCACTTTCTTCTCTGTTTCCTGATCCGATTAAAATGGCTAATAGTTCGGCATTTGTGAGTGCTTGAGCTCCTTTCTTTAGTAGTTTTTCTCTGGGTTTATCTTCTTCAGCCCATTCATTTATTGTTAAATGTGATGTCTTTATATCCATTATGACCTTTTGTTTATTGCTCTAATTAAATGAGAGCTAATTTATATTATAAGGTCGCTAACTAAGAGTGGCCTTGTGTTTTATTTATAGAAGTTCTTCTGAAATGAGGAGAACTCATCTTCTTTTTTTATACATCGCTTCCAAACTGCTTTTAAAAATCCAAGTCCATATCCTAATAGTTGAATAAATGCAGCTAGAATAGAATAAAATCCAATGCTAATGCTTTTGTGCTTTATTGCAGAATCAATTCCTACTACTAAAGCATAAAAAGCTAAAGGAAGTAAGAAGTAGGGGGAAAAGATAGAAGCTATTAATAGACTTATTGTTCCTATAGTGAATAGGGCTGGTAATGTGTGTACTAACTTTAGTGAAGTGGGGTGTATTTTATAAAGATTTATGCGGGCAATACCAAAGTTAAATACTTGTTTATAGAACTTCTTGAAATCAGTTCTTCGTTTGTGATAGACCCAAGCCTCAGGAAATAATCTACATTTATATCCCCCTTGGTATATTCTGATACTAAAGTCGATGTCTTCTCCAAAACGCATTTTAGAAAAACCACCCAATTCATTATATACCGAGCGTCGAATTCCCATGTTAAAACTTCTAGGATAGAATTTATCTAACTTGTGCTTTCCTCCACGGATTCCTCCTGTGGTGAAGAAAGATACCATTGCATAGTTAATGGCTTTTTGAATAGGAGTAAAAGAGTCATGTGCACGATCTGGTCCGCCAAAAGCGTCAGCATCCTCTCTTCTCAATTCATTTTCTATTTCATTAAAATAAGTAGGAGGAAGAATACAATCAGAGTCTAGAATAATTAAATAATCACCTGATGCACGGGCAGCTCCATAATTTCTGGTTTGTCCAGGTCCTGAATTGGGCTTGTAGAAGTAGTGCAGGTTGAGTTTCTGATTGTATTTGTTTAAAATAGATTCACAAGGAGTTGTAGAACCATCATCGACTATAATAACTTCAAAGTTTTTGTAGTTTTGTTGGGTTAAACTTTCTAATAATTCGTCAACTTCTTGTGGTCTATTAAATACTGGTATGATTACAGAATATTGCATTAATGTCTACTGGGCATTAAGCACGTCCGATATAAGAACCATCACGAGTATCAATCTCTAACATTTCATCCGTTTCGATAAATAATGGAACTCTAACTTCAGCACCAGTTTCTAATGTTGCTGGTTTAGTTGCATTGGTTGCGGTGTCTCCTCTAAGTCCTGGTTCGGTATAAGTTACTTTAAGTGTTACTTTAATGGGTAACTCTGCAAAAAGTACAGTTTCTGTATCTGCATGAATCATAACTTCTAGTGTGTCTCCTTCTTTAAGGAAATCAACTCCTGTAATTAAATCTTTTTGAATATTAATTTGCTCAAAAGTTTCCTGATTCATCAAGTTGTAACCCATTTCATCTTTATATAAGAACTGGTAAGTGCGACGTTCAATTCGAACCTCATCTATTTTAACTCCTGAATTGAATGTTTTATCAATTGTTCTTCCAGTAGTTACACTTTTTAATTTGGTGCGTACAAAGGCAGCACCTTTTCCTGGTTTTACGTGTAGAAATTCTGTAATCACATAAAAGTGTCCATCTAAATCGATACACATTCCATTTTTTATATCAGCAGTTGTTGCCATAATTTATTTTTTCTTTTAATTAATTTATTATTATTCTCACGTAATTTTTGCTAAAACTAGCATTTAGCGTATCACAAAAATACTTTATTAGGTAAAAGTTACAAAATGTTTTGACTAAAAAGAATTATCCTTTGGATATTTTCAAAAAAGTACCTATTTTTGCAATCCGTATTTAATTTTAGTATAATACTAAAGTGAAAGTAGTAATTTTACTTTGATAATAATAACATAAATATACATAGAAAGATGAAAAGAACATTTCAACCTTCGAATAGAAAGAGAAAAAACAAGCATGGATTTCGTAGCAGAATGGCATCAGCAAATGGTCGCCGTGTGTTATCAAGACGTCGTGCTAAAGGAAGAAAAAGACTTAGTATTTCAGACGCATTTAATGGTCTGTAGTTAATTTGGTATTACCTTAATTTAATTTTTATAGGTAAACAAAAAGAAGTAAAGGATATATCCCCTTTACTTCTTTTTGTTTGTAGACGAAATTTTAAAGGGACCAAAAGCTTAGTTTGGCTTTATATTTAGACTAGATTCAGAAAAAGAAATCGTTGATATTATACATATTATTGTATCTTTGAAAGAAACATTGACCGATTGAAGTATGGCATCAAAGAAGAGAAGAGGATTATTTTTTGTGGTTAATTTGGGGGCTATGTTTGTTGTAGCCATTGTGTTGGTTTTCTTAACCTTAAAGGGTTTAGATCGTTACACGAGACATGGTGAAGCTGTTTTAGTTCCTGATGTTCAGGGATTAAGTGTACAGCGTGCAGCAGGTATGTTTGCAGCTAATGGGTTGGTATATGAAGTTTCCGACTCGACTTATGTAAAGGAGAAACCTGGAGGTGTAATTTTAGACTGTGTTCCTTCTTCTGGTAGTAAAGTTAAAGAGGGTAGAGTTATTTATGTTACTATTAATAGAGTAAACACCCCCTTAGTAGTTATTCCTGATGTAGCGGATAATAGTTCTTCGAGGCAGGCTAGAGCACGTATTTTAGCTGCTGGTTTTAGACTTACAGAAGATGAGTGGATACCTGGTGAACGGGATTGGGTGTATGCTGTAAAATATAACGGTAGAGAGTTAGAGTTGGGAGAAAAAGTTCCTTCTGAGGCATTATTGACCTTGGTTGTTGGAAATGGTGAGGATGAAATTATTGAAGACTCTTTATCAGTTGATGATTGGGAAACTATTGACAATGGTTCTATTTCTGAGGCTGAGGATTCTTGGTTTGAATAAGTAAGGGTATAACGAGTTGAAAGAGTTAGACAAATATAAATTAGAGGTGAAAGAAGATCTTATAGATCTAGAAGATGAAATTGAGGGAGGTGAGGAGAATCAGCTCTATGAACACTTTAGGGTGATTGCTGATAAAGGGCAATCACTTCTTAGAATAGATAAGTTTTTATCGGATCGACTGTTAAATACTTCTCGTAATAGAATTCAGAGAGCTGCAGAAGCTGATATGATATTGGTGAATGGAGAAGTTGTTAAGAGTAACTATAAGGTGAAACCAAATGATGTGATTACTGTAATGTTAGATCATCCACCTTATGAAAATAAAATTATAGCTGAAGAAATTCCTCTTGATATTGTTTATGAAGATAACGAATTACTGGTCGTAAACAAACCCGCTGGGCTTGTTGTACATCCAGGACATGCAAATTATACTGGAACGTTATTAAATGCAATTGCTTGGTACATGAAAGATGTTCCAGGATTTGATGCGAATGATGCAGGAGTAGGATTAGTTCATCGTATAGATAAGGATACTTCGGGGCTTTTATTGATTGCAAAAACTGTTGAGGCGAAAACTCATTTAGCAAAACAGTTTTACAATAAGACAACACAACGAGAATATCAGGCTGTTGTATGGGGGAATATTGAGGAAGATGAGGGAACTATAATAGGTAATATTGCTAGAAATCCTCGAGATAGAATGCAAATGGCCGTTTTCTCTGATCCTACGATTGGAAAACATGCAGTGACTCATTATCAAGTTTTAGAAAGATTGGGTTATGTAACTTTAGTACGATGTGTATTAGAAACGGGACGAACACATCAAATACGTGCTCATATGAAACATATCGGTCATACCTTATTTAATGATGAGCGTTATGGAGGTGATAAGATATTAAAGGGTACTCGCTTTAGTAAATATAGACAGTTTGTCCAAAACTGTTTTTCCATTTGTCCACGGCAGGCTTTGCATGCAAAAACACTGGGATTTGTACATCCTATTACCGGAGAACAAATGAGTTTCAGCTCAGATTTACCTAGTGATATTTCAGAATTAGTAGTTAGATGGCGTAAATATATTAGTAATAGAACAACAGAATGAAAAAAACAATAGCCATAGTCGCTGGTGGAGATTCTTCAGAATACGTGGTTTCACTTTCCAGTGCTAAAGGAATATATACATTTTTTGATAAGGAGAAATATCAAGTGTATGTTGTTAAGATGGTAAAAGGATGTTGGTCAGTCCTCCTTAATTTTGATGAGAAGTTAGGCGCAGAGAATCCTAATATAAAAGAAATACCTGTAGATAAAAATGACTTTTCTTTTGCTTTAGGAAATGAGGTAGTAACTTTTGATTATGCTTATATTACGATTCATGGAGAACCAGGGGAGGATGGTTGTTTGCAGGGATATTTTGAAATGATGAATATACCTTATTCTACTTGTGGTGTATTGGCAGCTTCAATGACGTATAATAAATTTGTTTGTGCACAATATCTAAAGTGTTTTGGTATAACTGTAGCAGAATCATTAATATTAAAAGAGAAAGACGTGCCTTCTTTAGATTTTGATGATGTGCGGAATAGAATTGGATACCCTTGTTTTGTTAAACCTAATTTAGGTGGTTCTAGTTTTGGTATAACCAAAGTACGATGTGAGAGTGAATTATTACCTGCTATAAAGAAAGCTTTTGGGGAAGATAGAGATGTCATAATAGAAGCTTTTTTAGATGGAGTAGAGGTTACTTGTGGTTGTTATTGTGTTCAAGGGGAGAAGGTGGTTTTACCTATTACCGAAGTGGTTACGCACAACGAGTTCTTTGATTATAATGCAAAATATTGTGGAGAAGTTGATGAAATAACACCCGCTAGGATATCTGATGAATTAACAAAAGCCATACAAGCTAAAACGATGCAAATTTATGATCTCTTAAATTGTGCTGGAATAATTCGAATTGACTATATTGTAACTAAATCAGAAATTATTAATTTATTAGAGGTAAATACAACTCCCGGAATGACTTCTACTAGTTTTATTCCACAGCAAGT
>JAAYSY010000238.1 GCA_012518235.1 Bacteroidales bacterium | reverse complement strand
TCCCAATAGTCGTTTCCTCCTCTATCATTTTTTCGTTTGTTGAAGTTATATACATTTCCTGTTTTATAAGCATTAAATAGTTTGTAACGTTTATCTATAGAACCTAGTTCTGTTAATGAGGAAGGTTGAACATTTAGCCATAAATCAGCGGTATTAAAATAGATCAATGCTTCTTCTATAGTTGTAGACAAACTACCTTTGTCTTTATTGGAAGCATAAAAATAGTCAATTCCAGCATCTCTTAATAGTTGAGCATTAAAACTATTTCCACCTGGCATTGACCAAGTACCTCTGAAGTCTTGACCTATTAAAGCTGATGGTTTTTCGGTGATTTCTTTAGCTACTCTGTTTTTTACTTCATTGTATTTCATTTCAATGTCATGAAAAATTTCTTGAGCTAGTGTATCTTTATCAAAGAAGGCTGCAACAAATTTAATCCATTCTGCTCTTCCTAGTAGCGTTTCCTCTTGCCATTCAATGTTGTATATTATATGTAACCCCGATTGACGTAATCGTTTACTGTTTTCATCTTCTGCATTATAGGCCGAAGTCATTACTGCTGTTGGATTTAGTAGAAGTAGTTGTTCAATATCTAAATTAAAGGCATCTCCTAAATCCACTATTTCTTTTTTACTTATTTTATTATGTATGAGTGGACTATAGATGTAGTCTGCACTACATACTCCAACTATATAATTATTTAATCCTAGTAGCTCCAAAAAACTAAGGTGGGTAGCAGAGTTTGTCATTAGTTTTTGAATAGGAATGAGTATCCTTTCTCCATCTTGAGGAGTTGATATGGTTGTGTCTTTCACTAGGTAGTATGTTTGATAAATATCACCTGGACTCCAAGGATTATATACTGTAACTTGTGTATAATCTGGATTTGTATAGTTTAGATCAAATCCTTTAGCATAAGACAGAGAACTTTTAGGGGCGCTTGTTTCTTTTTTAGTAGCTTGTTGACAGGATGTCAGATGAGCTAAAAGAAGAAATAGAAAAATAGTCGTGTATTTTAGTTTTCTCATATATTTAAGTTAGTTCGTTACTTAGAATAACAAAAGTAATAATTAACGATTGTTTGTCTTTAGAAGAAGTATATAAAATAGTATAAATAGTTAATTATAACTGATACGAAAGGAATACTCCTTAATTTTTAGTCTTGCTTTCGCCATCACAGTCATTCATTCTTTAGTTTATTCTCTTGTTTTTGTTTGTTCTTCGGCACGTAGGGTTCGAATTAAATTTTCACCTATACCAATACGATAACCCTTTGCAAAGTAGAGAATACCCCCATTATTATTTAGGTAAATAGTTAATGGAAAATCATCTCCTAGTTGAATATTTAATGCATTGCAAGCTTGATTAAGTAAAGATCGTTCATTATCTGTAATCCATAGACTTTGATTGGGTAAACCCTTAAAAACTGAAGCATCAAAAGCAGAACTCTTTTTGTCATCAGGTACTAAGAAGAGTAATCCACCGCCCCAATCATTAAACTCATTAGCTTGAGCAGGTAAGTCTTGTAATATATGTTTGGTTGGTTCTTTACCAGGGTCAGCAAAACATAAAACAATACCCTTGTTATTTGATAAATCTTTGAGGGATTTTTTTGTTCCGTCAGCTAAGGTTACTATCGAGTTCATATCAACAATTCCCATCACTTGCATTTTTCCTTTTGGTTTGGGAAGAATAATTTCAATGGGGTGCTTTGTTTCAGCTTTAAGGTTAAAGTAGCTAATAGTAGCAGTTACCGAACCATCATTAGCACGACTACCAACAATATAACGATAATAGCCTTCATCAAGTGTTAACTCGGCAGGATAGTTTAGAAGTGTATGATCTCCCCTATAATTTAAGGTGTGAAAATCTCCCTCTTGGTATCGAGCCAGTGTGTAGTGAGAACCATAACTTGGCATAATGGCATTTTCTTTAGCATTAGTAAATACAATAGTTCCTTTTGCTTGTGGCATTGTTTTTTGGGGTTGTTCGAAGAGAACATCAATCCATTTTTCATTTTCGTAATACTGTGGAGTTGATGTGGATTGTTCTATGCGTGCTGGTATACCACAACTTCTACATAAAGCAACAAAAAAGACATCGCGTGAACGCCGATCTGCAATTTTTAGCTCATAGGTCCCTATAGGGGTTATGCGGCAATTGTAGTAGTTATCAGTATCATTTATAGTTATACTATCTTTTACATAATTAATTACTCTCATTACATCTTTTTGAGCCATTTTAGCTCTATCTATCCCAATAATATGATGTGCTTTTTTCCGCCAGGGTGTAATTAGCTCTAGTTCAATACGAGGAGATAAAATGTAAGGAACAATTAGATGTTCAGGGGTTCCCTCTTTTATTCCCATATGCATTCCATTATCGAAGTGGTCGATTAGGAAGTGAGCAGGTGTATCTCTTAAATCTTTTTCACTAAGTGACTGAAGGTAGGGGATTAAATATTTATTGTCTTTAGCATGACGAATAAATGTTGCTATATCTTTCCAATTTCCTTGAGCTAGTGTAAGAAAATTAAGTAGGTGTTCTTTATCTAGTGAGGTTTCCTGAGCTAAGTAAGCAGCTTCCTTTTCTCCTGCAAAACTATTCATATATGCATTTCGAATGGAGTCCTCATATGCTAAACGAATGGCATTGTTTTTTATCTTCTCCTCGGATAGTGGACTTACTTCAACTTCCTTAGGTGGATTCATTTCCATGTTTTCGTTGTAGCTTTTACCTGCTTTTTGGTTTAATGAAAGTGTAACACATTCATCATTAAGGGTTGATTTTATGTATCCATACTTATTGTTTTTTGATGCCCATATTAAAAGGTCACCCTGTCCTGAGATTATGGAAGCGATTCCATCCTGATTGGTTTTTACAGTAGCTATAGGGTAAAACTCAGAATAGTTATATACTTTGTATTTTACAAGAGCATCGCTTACTGGATTATTTTTGCTATCTATTACCTTGACCTCTACGTGTCGTGTTGAAGCATAGTTAGATAATAAGTTAATCGTTGAATAGAATGGAGTTTGAAGATTAGGTTGCTCTGGTCCTTCATAGAGTCCAAACACATTAGTATGTATCATCATGGCACGTTTGGCAGGAGCAGTAAACCACGCCACGTTAAGTTCAGGTTCAGGCTCACAAGCCCCTAAATAATGCCACTTGCCATCAATCCATACTTCCACCCAAGCATGATTACTATCGGTATGTACCCAACGAGGGGTATAACATTGACGAGCGGGAATACCTACAGCTCGTAAAGCAGTAACTGCAAGAACAGACTCTTCGCCACAACGTCCCCAAGAAGTTTTAGTTAATGCTAAAGGAGCAGAAGTTCGTCCGTCAGTTCCACGATATGTTACTTTTTCGTGACACCAATGATTTACCTCTAAAGCCGCCTCGGCCATTGACATGTCTTTTATTCGTTCTTTTAATTCTTCAAAAAACACAATACGTGCAGAGTCTAAATATTCGTTGTTAACACGATAAACCAGTACAAAATGACGAAATACATCATCGGGTATTGTTTTACCCCAATTAAAATACTCACGAGCTTTGAATGCAGCATTAACTTGAGAAAGGAAAAAATGACCATCATAATCAGCTAAGTCAGTTAATGGCATATAAGCATATAGAAACTCAAGTGCTTCTCGTTGTTGTATGTTGAGGCTTTTCTCCTCAAAGACTCCAAAAAGTGCTTCTTTTCTATTTTTAGCGAAATCTTTTCTATAAAGAAATTGCTGATGCACTTTTTCTCTATAGTTACTATCCTTTAGAAAATGGTTGTTGTCTTTACAAGATGATAAGATAAGTATCAGCGTAGTTATAATTAAAATGTAGTAGGTGTGTGTTTTCATAATAAAGAAGCTTTGTGTAAGTATATTATAGTTTTATAGTTCTTTTAATGCTTCAAGAGCTTTTTTGACTCTATTTTCATTAGTCATCCAAAAACTAAACTCATTAGGTGAATCATTAATAGTCTTGTTAGTGTAAGTGGGGGACAATGGGTACATGCTACGGAATGAACCATGGCACTCTTTCATGTTTGTATTTACGGCCAGTTGTTGAATATTGTTTTCTGTAATCCCTGATCCTGGCATGATGATAATGCGTTGTCCAGCTTTTACTA
>JAAYSY010000237.1 GCA_012518235.1 Bacteroidales bacterium | reverse complement strand
TTTATTTTCTTTACTGGTTTTGTTTAGTTTATTGGCTTGTACGGGCACTCATAAACTACAAAAAAATGACTTAGTTCAATATGTTGATCCATACATTGGCTCAGGATATCATGGACACGTATTTGTTGGAACTAGCACTCCTTATGGTATGGTACAACTAGGACCAAGTAACATTCACAAAGGTTGGGATTGGTGTTCTGCTTACCATCACTCGGATAGCATTGTTATTGGATTTTCGCACACCCACTTAAATGGTACAGGGTGTACAGATTTAGGAGATATTCTTTTAATGCCTTATACTGGTGACATCTGCACCATTCGTGGTGAACAAGAGGACATTAGTAATGGATATGCTTCCTACTATAGTCATGACAATGAAGTAGTACGTCCAGACTACTACTCTTTATTAATCGATAGATATAACATTAAAGCTGAATTAACAACTTCCGATCGTGTCGGTTTTCACAAATACACTTTTCCTAAAGGAGAAGAAGCTCGTGTTATCATCGACTTAAAAGAAGGAAATGGTGATGAGGCTTTTGATACTTACATTAAACAGTTAGATGAATATACGCTTGAGGGGTATCGCTTTTCTAATGGATGGGCAACGCACAAAGTGTTCTTTACTCTAAAAAGTGATGTAGCGTTAAAAGACTTCAATGTATTTTATGATACTGAAGCTAGAGAGGGTAAAGAGTTAACAGGTCCTAGTGTAAAAGGTGTTCTCTCTTTTGGTACTCAAGGTGGAGAAGTACAATTTAAAGTAGGTATTTCACCTGTAAGTTGCGAAAATGCAGCAAAAAATATTGAGGCTGAAATTAAAGATTGGAATTTTGCTCAAGTTATGGAGCACAATAGAAATAAATGGAATGCTGAGTTAAACAAAATTCAAATCGATACAAAAGATGATGTACTAAGACGCACGTTCTATACTTCTTTGTATCACACAATGGTAGCTCCTAGCCTATTTAACGATTATAATGGAGAGTTCCGTTTGCAAGACGATCAAATTTACACCACAGAAGGTAAGAATCTTTCTACATTCTCACTTTGGGATACATACCGTGCTTTACACCCTTTAATGTCTATTATACATCCTGAAAAACAAGCAGACATTATTAATTCAATGTTAGCTATCTACAAACAACAAGGAAAACTTCCTGTTTGGCACTTACAAGGATTTGAAACCCACTGTATGGTAGGTAATCCTGGTGTTATAGTTGTAGCTGATGCTATATTAAAAGGCTTTAGTGGTTTTGATAAGGAGTTAGCTTATGAGGCTATGAAAACCTCAATGATGTTAGATGAGCGTGGGTTAAAAGCATATCGTGAATTTGGTTACATTCCTTATGAACTAGAAGGTGAGGCTTTATCTAAAGCTATGGAATATGCCATTGCCGATTGGAGTTTAGCACAAGTAGCTAAAAAAATGGGTAAAGATGAAGATTATCAATACTTCAACGAAAGAAGTAAAACATACAAGCATTACTTTGATAAAGAAACAGGTTTTGTAAGAGGTTTATCTGCTAAAGGTGAATATCGTCCTGACTTTAATCCGTTTATCTCGGTACACAGAGCCAGTGATTATGTTGAAGGTAATGCATGGCAATATAATTGGTTAGTACCTCACGATATAGAAGGATTAGTTGAAACCTTTGGTGGACGAGAGTCATTTATCGAAAACTTAGACTTATTGTTCTTAGCTGAAGGTGACTTAGGTGAACATGCATCGGCTGATATGACGGGTTTAGTTGGACAATATGTTCATGGTAATGAGCCTAGTCATCACATTCTTTATATGTATCCTTTTGTTAATGAGCCTTGGAAAACAGCTGAAAAAGTTCGTTTTGTTCTCGATGAGTTCTATTCTGACAGACCTGATGGCTTAATTGGTAACGAAGACTGTGGTCAAATGTCTGCCTGGTATATTCTTTCAGTTTTAGGAATGTATCAAGTTGAACCTGCTGGTGGAAAATATGTTTTTGGTACGCCAAGCATTGACAAAGCTACACTGAATGTAGGTAATGGTAAAACCTTTACCATCACTTCGGTAAATAATAGCAAAGAAAACCTATACATTCAAAGCATTAAACTAAATGGTGAACCTTATAAAGAGTTCTACATCAATTTTGCTGATATAGAAAAAGGAGGTACTCTTGAGTTTACTATGGGTAGCGAAAAAGTGGATTATACAATGTAGTATTTCTCAAATTTAGCATATAGCTAAAAAATGACATAGTATGAATGGTAGGGCGATTGAATTCAATCGCCCTACTTCTTTTAAACCATGCTCTATTAAAATAGCAACCCTTTGTTTTAACAAAAAGCAATTAATAAGTATCTTTAGAATTAAAATCTAAAAATAAAGACTTAACCTACTTTACCATGAAAAAGAACGTACTATTGCTACTCCTCTTACTCACCTCTTTATCCCTATTCAGTCAAAACACAACATTCAAAAACCCCGTTATACGTGGTGACATGGCCGATCCTAGCTTAATACGAATTGACGATACCTATTATGCTACAGCAACTTCTTCAGAATGGGCTCCTCACTACCCTATGTTTGAATCGAAAGACTTGGTAAACTGGACTCAAATAGGACATGTGTTTAATAAAAAACCAGAGTGGACCTCTCACTCTTTCTGGGCTCCCGAGCTATTTTACCACAAAAATAAAATTTATTGCTATTATACTGCACGTAGAAAAAGCGATAATGTATCGTATATCGGAGTAGCTACGGCAAACTCTCCGTATGAAGAGTTTACCGACCATGGTCTATTAGTGGAATACGGCACAGAAGCTATTGATGCTTTTGTATATGGTGACAATGGACAGTTATACATCAGTTGGAAGGCTTACGGATTAGATGATCGTCCCATAGAAATTATAGCCTCAAAACTATCTGATGATGGACTTCGTTTAATTGGAGAGCCTTTTACACTACTTAAAGATGATGAAGGTATTGCCATGGAGGGACAATATCATTTTAAACACGGCGACTATTACTACATTATTTACTCTCCTTTTGGTTGCTGTGGTCCGCATAGTGATTATGCAGTATCAGTTGCTCGATCAAAAAATATAGAAGGTCCTTATGAAAAACACGAACACAATCCTATTTTACAAGGAAACCACCTTGATTTTGTTTCTTGTGGTCACGGAACAGGTGTAACAACTCCAGATGGCAGACTTTTCTACTTATGCCACGCTTATCTTACGGGTGAAGGTTTTTATGGAGGTAGGCAACCCATATTATTGGAGATAGGTATGTCTCAAGATGAATGGCCTTTCTTTATTACAGGAAGAACAGCCTTAATAGAGCAACCTATGCCTTTTCCCAATACCTCACAAAAGGATTTTCCTGGCTTCAACGATTCTTTTGATAGTAAAGAGTTAAAAATGGAGTGGACTTGGAATTTTCCATTTGCAGAGGTAAAAACACAAACAAAAAAAGGAAAGCTACTCTTATCGGGTACTCCTAAGGAGAATAATCAATACGGTAGTGCACTCTGTTTGCGTCCTCAAGCACCTAATTACTCCTACGAGGTTCTTCTCCTTAATACACCCAATAACACCAAAGGATTAACCCTATATGGAGATAATGAAAATCTTATTATTTGGGGAGTTACTGATAACAGATTACAGCTACGTATAATAAAAGACAATAAAGAAACCATTGCTTATGATACAGCATGCAATGAGACTAAAGTCCATCTTAAAATTGAAGTAGAAAAAGGTTGTATGCTTCGTTTTTCTGTTAGTAATAATGGTAAGAAATGGACTCGTATTCACGATACGCCCCACAATGTGGAATATTTAGTTCGTTGGGACCGTGTACCTCGTCCTGGATTAATTCATATCGGAGAGA
>JAAYSY010000236.1 GCA_012518235.1 Bacteroidales bacterium | reverse complement strand
TTGATAGTAAAGGAGTATTAGCTCCATTTTCGGCGATTGGTAACACAGCGGATGGAAGAATTAAACCTGATGTTGTGGCTGTTGGTAGAGATGCAACTATTGTTTCATCACAAGGAACCGTAACAACGGCTAATGGCACTTCATTCTCTTCGCCTATTCTTTGTGGTATGGTAGCTTGTTTATGGCAAGCTTTGCCTCATTTAACGGCACAGGAGATCATAGATGTTGTACGTCAGTCAAGTGATAGAGCCACTAGCCCTGATAATATTTATGGATATGGTATTCCTGATTTTTGGAAAGCCTATGAGGTAGGAGAAAGTTTAACTAGAAAATAATACGGGTGAGTTAATAAATAATGAAAGATACATTAACCTTATTAGAATTAAATTCTTTAGCACGAAAAAGCTTAGAAGAGTGTTTGCCCGATACGTATTGGATTCAAGCAGAACTGAGTGAAGTGCGTGTGAATCAAAGTAGTGGACATTGTTATTTGGAATTGGTTCAAAAGGATTCTCAAACAAACTATTTAATCGCTAAAGCGAGAGGTATTATTTGGGCTAATGTGTTTGGTTTTCTACGTCCTTTTTTTGAGGATACAACGGGCCAGAAGTTTCAGTCAGGCATTAAAGTATTAGTAGAAGTTTCAATTCATTTTCACGAACTATATGGTTACAGTTTAGTTATAGAAAATATAAATCCTGAGTATACCTTAGGGGATTTAGCTTTGCATAGAAAAGCAATTTTAGCTCAATTGAAAAAAGAAGGGGTGCTAAACTTAAATAAAGAGTTGTCATTTCCCTTGTTACCCCAACGTATAGCTGTTATATCATCTGCTACTGCAGCAGGATATGATGACTTTAGGAATCAGTTAGAGCAGAATGAACAAGGTTATTCTTTTTATATTGAGCTGTTTCCATCGATTATGCAAGGTGATCGAGTGGAGAGCTCTATATTATCTTCTCTAGATGCTATTCTAGCTAGACTGGATGAGTTTGATGTTGTGATTATTATTCGAGGAGGGGGGGCTACCTCGGATTTGTCTGGATTTGATACTTATTTATTGGCTGCTTCATGTGCACAATATCCTCTACCTATAATAACAGGTATAGGGCATGAAAGAGATGATACAGTTTTAGATAGTGTTGCTTATAAAAGGGTGAAAACACCAACAGCAGCAGCCGAGTTTTTATTGGATTGTATGGATTTAGCAGCGAATCAGTTAATTACTCTTTCGAATAAGATAAGAGAAGGAGCAAAGAATCTATTAGTTATAGAGAAAAATAGATTAGAGCTTTTTCAACAACGAATTCCTCGTTTAGCTAATGCTTTACTTTCGAATAATAAAATAAATTTAACTGGGTTATCTAGTCGGTTAAATCAATCGATAGTACAATACTTATCAACAGAAAAACATCGACTCTCTTTAGTTTCGCAGAGCATCAAGTATGCATCCCCAGAATTTATATTGAAAAGAGGATATAGTTTAACTACATGTAATGGAAAAATAATAAAGAGCATCTCTGATGTTTCCACTGGTGATGTATTAACAACTCAATTTAAAGATGGGTTTGTAGAGTCTAAGGTAAATGATATTCAAAAGTAAAAATTAGATATGACACAAAGAATAAGTTATGCTGAGGCTATAAAGCGTTTAGAAGCTATTGTAAATCAAATAGAGAATAGTGAACTTGAAATAGATGATTTAACCAAACGAATTAAGGAAGCTAATGAGTTAATTCAAATCTGCACAGATAAATTAACTCAGGTTGACCAGGAAGTTGAAAAAATTTTAATAGAAAGGAAGAGTATTGAAGAATAAAAAGTATATTTGTTGCTCATAGAGGAAAAATCAGATAAATATGAAAGAATTAGACTGGTCGAATCTGTCATTTGGATATATTCCAACAGATTACAATGTTAGAATCAACTACCGTAATGGAGAGTGGGGAGAACTTGAGGTAAATAGTGGAGAGTATGTACATTTACATATGGCTTCTACCTGTTTACACTATGGACAACAAGTATTTGAGGGCATGAAGGCTTTTCGAGGAAAAGATGGTAAAGTCCGTATTTTCCGCATTGATGAAAATGCTAAACGTCTTCAGTCATCTTGTGAAGGAATCCTGATGAAATCTCTACCTATTGATCGCTATGAAGAAGCAGTAATAAAAGCGGTTCAATTAAATGAGCGCTTTGTGCCTCCTTATGAAAGTGGATCATCTTTGTATATTCGTCCACTACTCATAGGTACTAGTCCACAAGTTGGTGTGGGTGCAGCTACTGAATATACATTTTTAGTTTTTGTAACTCCTGTGGGGCCTTATTTTAAAGAAGGATTTAAGGCTACACCCTATGTTATTTTACGTGAATTCGATCGAGTTGCTCCAAAAGGTACTGGTCGTTATAAAGTAGGAGGAAACTATGCGGCGAGTTTAACAGCTGGTGAAAAAGCTCATTCTTTAGGCTATTCTGCCGTTTTGTATTTAGATGCAAAAGAAAAAAAATACTTGGATGAATGTGGGCCAGCAAACTTTTTTGCTATAAAAGGAGATAAGTATATTACACCTAAGTCAGAATCAATTTTACCTTCTATAACAAACAACAGCTTGATGACTTTAGCTAAAGAAATAGGATTAACTGTTGAACAGCGTCCTGTTTTAGAAGAAGAGTTAGCGACCTTTGATGAAGCTGGGGCTTGTGGTACTGCGGCTGCTATTAGTCCAATATCGAGAGTGGATGATATTGACAATGATACATCGTATGTTTTTAGTAAAGATGGTACTCCAGGTCCTATTTGTACTAAACTTTATAATAAGCTTCGTGCAATTCAATACGGGGATGAGGCAGATAAGTATGGTTGGATTACTTTTGTAGAAAAAATCTAATTCCTTTTACGATAAAAAGTAACACAGAATTAATATAATTATGAGTATTCATATTACAACACTAGTTGAGAACTGTGTTTATGATAAAGAATTAAAGGGAGAGCATGGACTCTCTCTTTTTGTTGAAACTAATTCTCATCGATTTCTTTTTGATACAGGGGCTTCTGATTTGTTGTTATCCAATGCGAATGTATTAGGTATTGACTTAAGGAGTATTGATTTTGTTGTTTTATCTCATGGACATAGAGATCATACCGGTGGGCTTGAATCTTTTTTGAAGATAAATACTAAGGCTAAAATAGTAGCTAAAAAAGAGATCTTAAATGAAAAGTTTACTATTCATCACAAAAATGGCCTTCCTAAGTTTTCTGAAGGAGTAATGAGTCGCTTTTGCTTTATTGATGAATTTGTAGAGTATGTTCCAGGGGTATATCTTATACCAAATGTTGCTATAATCGAGGAGGCTGATACTCATTTTAGAGGTTTCTTTTTAAATAAAGAAAATGAAACCCAGCCTGACTACTTTGATGATGAACTTTCTGTAATATTAAACACAAGTAAAGGTCAAGTTTTGTTAACAGCTTGTTCACATCGTGGAGTGACTAATATTGTAGAACAGCTTAAAACTCATTTTAATTTATTAAATTTGAAGCTAATAATAGGTGGATTTCATCTTCGCAGGTCAACAGTAGATAGTGTGAATAGAGTGGCAACTTATCTGTTAGATAATATTAAAGGACAAATAGGAGTGTGCCATTGTAGTGGGGTGGAATCCTATGCCCTATTAAAAATGAAATTGGGGAATCAAGTTTTTTATAATTATACTGGAAACGAAATTAAAATAGAGTCGTAAAATGGCTAAAAATAAATTACAAAAATTTGAGGATATGAATAATTATCCTCATGTTTTTCAATATCCATATCATGTTATCACTACCACTTTATTTCCATTAAAAGGTAAATGGAATAAGGAGTTCTTTAAAAATGATCATCCCATTATTTTGGAGTTAGGATGTGGACGAGGAGAGTATACCGTTGAATTAGCTAAGTTATTTCCTCAGTATAACTTTATAGGTGTTGACATTAAAGGTGCTAGAATGTGGACAGGAGCTACAGAATCATTAGCTTTAGAGTTGAATAATGTAGCATTCATTAGAACAAGTATTGAATTTATAGACTCTTTTTTCGATAGAGAAGAGGTCTCTGAGATTTGGATAACTTTTCCAGATCCTCAAATGAAGAAAGTAACTAAAAGGTTGACATCTACTTTTTTCTTAAAGAAGTATAGCAACATATTAAAGAAAGATGGTGTTATTCATCTTAAAACAGATAGTAATTTTCTGTTTACTTATACTAAATATTTGGTAGAGGAAAACAAGCTCCCTCTTGCTTATATTACGGACGATTTATATCAATCTGATTGGGCCGATGAAGTCCGTAGTATAAAAACCAATTATGAACAACAATGGATCAATCGAGGTTTAACTATAAAGTATATTAAGTTTAAGTTAGGCACTAGCAAAAGTTTTGTTGAGCCCGATGTGGAAATTGAATTAGATAGTTATAGGAGCTATAATCGGCATAAAAGAAGTGAATTAAATAAGCGAAAATAAAATAATATAACAATGACATTATATCCAAAATTGATATTAGATGCTCTTGAAACAGTTCGTTATCCTGGATCAGGAAAAAATCTTGTAGAAGCTGGAATGGTAGAAGATAACATTCGAATTGAGGGAATGAAAGTATCTTTTTCCTTGATTTTCGAGAAAACTACCGATCCTTTTATTAAATCTGTAACTCGTGCTGCTGAAGTGGCAATCTTAACCCATGTAAGTAAAGATGTTGAGATAGAAGGGAACATTTCAATAAAATCACTTCAAGCACCTCGTCCAGAAGTAGGACAGATGTTGCCAGGGGTGAAGAATATAATAGGGGTATCGTCTGGTAAAGGAGGAGTTGGTAAATCTACTATTGCTGCTAACTTAGCTGTCTCTTTAGCTAAACAAGGTTATAGTGTAGGATTATTAGATGCTGATATTTTTGGTCCTTCGGTTCCGAAAATGTTTCATATTGAAGATGCTAGACCTTTTGCTGAAAAAATAGAAGGACGAGAGTTAATTATTCCTGTTGAAAAATATGGAGTAAAGATACTCTCCATTGGTTTTTTTGTTGATGCTGATCAAGCAACACTTTGGAGAGGGGGAATGGCTAGTAATGTATTAAAGCAATTAATCAGTGATGCCAACTGGGGAGATCTAGATTATTTTGTAATTGATTTACCACCTGGAACGAGTGATGTGCATTTAACAATTGTACAAACCATAGCTCTTACGGGTGCTATAGTAGTAAGCACTCCTCAAGATGTTGCTTTAGCTGATGCTCGTAAAGGAATCAATATGTTTACTAACGACAAAGTTAACGTACCTATTTTGGGGTTAGTAGAAAATATGTCTTGGTTTACTCCTGAAGAACTCCCTGAAAACAAGTATTATATTTTTGGTAAAGAAGGAGCAAAAAAACTTGCTGAAGAAATGAATGTGCCTCTATTAGCACAAATACCTATAGTTCAAGGTATTCGTGAGGGGGGAGATAGTGGAGAGCCTGTTGCTTTAGATGATCAATCCATAATGGGTGAGGCTTTTGTTGAACTAGCTAAAAAAGTAATAGAGCAAGTGTCCATTAGAAATGAAAAACAACCTCCTACACAAATTGTAGATATCACAAAAAAATAAACTATCAGTTATTAACTGGTGTTATATAATAAGAGAGTTAATTTTTTAACTCTCTTATTTATGCTTTAAACTTATCGTTTGTAGGATTGAAAACAGTCTATAATTAAGACAATTATAAGTTAAGTGATCTCTTAAACTCCGAAGTAGAACGTAAACCCAGTTCTTTTCTTCTCCTCCATTCTTTATAGTGTGTAATTCTAGTTTGTCTATTTTTTCTTATAAAACGTTCATACACAAGGCAAGTAGTAAAGAAGTAGAATATTGTTTGTATCCATAGGGCTTTATATTCAAAAGAGACTTCTTCTAAGTAAGCTCCCATGTTATTTATTTTTACAAATCCATTGATTCCAAATGTAGATGGAAAAAGATAAGAAATATACTTCCAAAAAGGAGGTATAGCTGTTCCTGGCCATGATATACCCGAAATAAAGAGTAGGGGAATAGATGTAAATACAAAGATAAGCATACTTGTTTCTCTGTTTCGTACTAAGATTGAAAGAGTCATAGCAAAGAAAATACAAGCAAAAAGATAAGGTAAAACAAATAAAATAAGAGTATCTGGTTGAGCTATTTGATTCAACTTAAAAATACGAGGAACGGCACAGAGTACATAGACTGATAGAATAGCATAGATCATAAAATAGCTCAAGCTTTTACCTAGTACAATGTGCAGTAATCCATTAGGATGTCTTTTGTAGGGAGTCAGTTGGTTGAATTGTAGTTTTTCTCGTTGTGTACCTGCTGACAAGCCAATGCCAAGTGTAAGGGTTTGCTGTATGAGTAAAATAAGTACCGCAGGAATTAAAAAAGAGGCAAAACCAGTAGAGGAATTAAACATAGCTACATCTTGGTAAGATATAGGTGTGGTTAATAGTTGTTCATCCTTTTCTGTATAATTTGTAGTACGTGATATTTTTATTTTCTTGTTCATTTCTAGTGATACAGAGGTATTCGCTATTAAAATGGCTTTATAAAATAGCAAGCCACTCATATCACAAAAAAGACTGACTTGTGTTTGCTCTCCTTTCATTAGTTGCTGAGTGAAATCTCGTGGAATATAAATAATACCATGTACTTCTTTACTAGCTAAACATCGTTTAGCTTCTTCCATGTCTGCACAATGTTTTACGATATGGACATCGGGAGTACCATCAATGTTTCTCAAATATTCTCTACTAAGTGTTGAAGAGGAGTGGTCAACTACTGCTACTGGTACTTCTCTCATGACCTCATTGGTATATATAAATCCATAGATCAAAGGATAGACCAAAGGAACTAAAATAAAGAATATAACAACTCCAGAGTCTTTAAATATAATTTCGAATTCAGCTTTCCATATGGAAAGCATATCGTTTATGCTTGATTTAATACTGTTTTTTATTTTCATAACATTATGGGATGTAAGGACCAAATTGTAGTGCCTTTTTTAATCTTTTTGTTAAGAATAGAGGCAATAGCATAAAAAGGAATAATGCAAAAAAACTAGTCCATGATGCCATGAATGGAAAACCATTTAATGCTTGGTCTGTATAAATTAAGAAATAATGCCGTAATGGAAATAAATTACTTAATCCTTGCAAAACTGGGTGCATAGCGAGTACTGGAAAAGAAAAGCCTGAAATAGAAAAAGATATAACCCCCCACAATGAGGCAAAACTTAATCCTAGTCGTAATGATGGCAGAGCACTTATCATCGTAACTCCCAGAGCTTGTGATGCTAATATAAGAAATAGAGTTGCTAATAACATCGTTGGCACTCCGTTTTCACAAGGAAATTGAAGGTATCCATAAAGATAGTAATTGTAAAATAGACCAATAATCATAAATATTAATGTGTGAGGGAGTAGTTTACCTAATAAAGAGATGTGTATAGATTGTTTGCCTACACGTAGCCACTCCTCTGCTGATTTTTCCTTTATTTCTACCCCAATAGAAAATACAGTAACCATTAATATCATTAACATAGTAATACCTGGAATAAGTGTATTCGACAAGTAAATAGAGTAGTTTAATCCAGGATTATTAATAGGATGAGCATCTATCACTATTGGTTGTAAAAAACCCATAGCTTGACTTTCAGTAGCTCCTTTTGCATATAAAATAGAACGGGCAGCTGCTCCTCCAGCCATTTCACTCATCATTTTCATATCCCGAAACAATAATGAGCCTGCAATTAAGTATGAGTAATTGGTATAAAAAGATAGGTTGGGTTGTTTTCTTGCTTGTGCTTCTTGAGAAAAGTTTTTAGGAATGTAGTAAAACCCATAAAGAGTACCGTTTTGAACATCTTTTCTAGCATCTGCAATATTTGCATAGGTGTCGATAACCTGAGTTTGGGAAAAAGCATCCAAGTTCCTGATGACATTTCTAGATTGTGAAGTGTTATCTAAATCAACTACTCCTATAGGTAAATTAGTTGGAAGCCCATCTTTCATTAAAGTTGTAAAAAAAAAGAGACAAAAAATAGGAGCAACTATCATGCAAAAAATATATAGGGGTCTAGAGACTAGTCGTCTAAACTCTCTTTTAGAAACTAGTGTAAATGCTTGATATGTGCTATGGTTTTTTTTCACTTTTATTTCTTTACAATAACCGACATTCCAGGGCGTAAATTTGGAGTAGGATCTAGTGGGACCGCTTTTACTTGAAAAGTTTTCAAGTCGTATTGTCCTGTAGTTTTAGTTGCTTTCCATACAGCATATGATCCTAAATCTCTTAAATAATCTACTTTAAATCGAATTTCTTTGTTTTTTTGAGCCGGTATGAAAGCTGTAAACTCGTTTCCAACCATAAGATCATCTAATAAATCTTCACGTACATTAAAAGTTGCCCACATATCATCAAGCATAGATATATTCATAATGGGAGAACCTGTACCCACTAATTCACCTACTTTAGGGAATAGTTCGGTGACCTCTCCTGGCATCTGAGCTATTAGCACGGTTTCTTGAATATAAGATTGAACTTCAGCAACAGCACCTTGAGCTTGTTTCACTAAAGCTTCAGCAGCAAGTTTGTCTTCTCTTTCAGCACCATTCTTAGCCATATCGTATTGTGATTTTGCTGCTCTTTCAGTTGCAATGGCCGCATTTAATTGTGCTGTTATTTCATCCAGTTTTTGTGTGGGTACAACCCCTTCATTGTGTAAGTTCTGAATTCTCTTATGCGATTTTGTAGCTATATCAACTCCTGCTTGTGCTTTTTTCCACATCTCAAAAGCTGCTTGTATTTTTTCGTTTCGAACACCTTTTATCGCTTTTTCATTTTGAGCTTGAGCCATTCGTTCAACTGCTTTAACTTGCTCCATCTTAGCTTCTACATCGGGAGCCTCTAACAGAGCTAATGTATCCCCTTTCTGGACTTGGTCGCCTTCTTTTACTCTAAACTCTAAAATGCGTCCTGGCACTTTGCTTGAAACTCTATATTCGGAAACTTCAATTTCACCTTGAATAAGTTCAGGTCCTTTTCTTAAGGTTAAAAATCCGATGAGAGCAACCATTCCAATGACTCCAATAAGTCCTAAAAAAGCAATGAGCATATTACTCTGCGTAGATCGTTGTGCTGCCATTTTTTTGTCTATCTATTTATTTAATGTTCCTAAAGATTTTTGGAAATATAATTCACTCAGTTTTATATCTATTTGTGCATCAATTCTCTCTGAATTTGCAGCTAGCCATGCTGTTTGAGCTTCCAAAACTTGATTGGAAGTCATAAACCCTTCATTAAAGCTAAGTCTTGCTGTATGTAGGTTCTCTTCTGCTTTTTCAAGATTCTTTTCTGCCTTCACTAGTGTTTTAAGAGCTTCATTTATTTTAAATGCAGACTGATTCACCTCTAATTCGACCTTTTCTTTAATGTCTTGTTGTTGGTATTTTGTAATTAGTGCCTGAGATTTGGCTT
>JAAYSY010000235.1 GCA_012518235.1 Bacteroidales bacterium | reverse complement strand
TTGTTGTTTGGTAAGTGTTCCAAATTTCTTTTCTTCTAAGCCTTCTTGTAATGAGCGACTATTGGGAGCAAAAACGGCATAGTTTTCATCGAACCCTTTAACGGTAAATGTATAATATGTAATAACACCCATAGTATTTAATGTTTTTCTTAATTGAGCAGTGTGTCCTCGACGAGATGCTGCTACATTAAAGACCAGTTGGTTTGTTATAAGCCATCCTGCAGATATTATTTTTTCTATCGCTTTTTGAGCTTCAGGAGTAACCTCTAGTGGACTTTGAAAGTGTGTTTGAATAATAAATTGTTCAATGCCAATGGCTGAGGCTTTCTTTTTGAATTCTTTTAATAATTCAACTAACTCATCATTGATTCGGAGGGGGAGATAGGCTAATAAGCGTGACCCTAAACGTATGCGTTGAATTTCAGCATACTTTTTCCCATCCGGACGTTTTTTATTATTTTCTTTTTTTCTTTTTGCCATATCGTAAATGGCATTCAGTATTTGTTTTAATGATTTGTTTCTACTCATTAAAGCATCTCCACCTGTAATTAGAATATCTCTTAATTGTGGATCATTTTCAAAGTACTTCATTAATCTTTCTAACTTGCTATTCCAAGTTTCTTTGGGTCTTAACGTATCAAATTGAAAATTAAGACGTTCACTTTGAAAATCGTACATTCTTTGACATGAAGCACAGAGTCCACCACAAGCTCTACCCATTGTATCAGGAATTAAAATGGCTACTTCTGGATATCTTCGATGAATATTTGTGCTATTGGGTAATATCCAGCCCGCTGCATTAGGTTGTCCAGGCTCTACCACATCTTCTTTTTCCCATGCTTTAATATTTCCGTACGTTTGAACTAATTTGGGAGAATACAAGATATAACTACGTATTGCTTCATCATTATATCCAGTAAGTTTCGTGTTAAGCAAAGAAAGATAGTATGGAGTAATAAAAAAAGGCATCTTTTTTTTCTCTGCTTTTTTTAGAATAAAAAGAGTTTCGGTAGATAAAGAATAGTTTAACCACTGATTAAGTTCTTGAGGATTTCGAATAGCTAGCGATAGATGGAATCGGTAGTCGTTCCACCATTCTTTTACTTGATTTACTTTTTGTGGGTAATCCATTTCTTCAGTAAAAGTATATCGAGAGGATTTAGATGATTTAAAATCTATTTTTTGTACTAAATGGTGTATAATTCGTTCTTTATTTTCTTTCCGAATGTTTAGTACTTCTTTATCTAACCCGCTTTTCCACCGACTCATATCTTTTTCTAATTGGTTTTGGGTGTAAAGTCTGTTTTCGCTGTTTGAAAGCAGCTGATACATATCAATGAAAAAGTCAATCGGAGTATCTTTTTCGTTTTTAGGGTTTTTAAAAAATGACCAAAGAATATCTAAGGTTTTAATTTTTAAATCTTTGTCTGTTGATAATTCGTGTATTGTTTCACCATTATAGTCAATCAGAAGTTGTAGGTTTTTTCGTTTCTTTTCATCAAAAGCAGGATTTTTAAGAATCCACTGTTTCATGTTATATTGAAAATCAGAAATTGTGGAGCTTTTTTGTGCTTCAGCAATAAGTTGAGGAAACTCTTTTTGAAATAGATTATAGATTTCTGTTAAAGTAAGTGAGAGCAATTTTTGTTGATTCATACGCATATCTTTTTAAGTTGTTTTTATTGATTATGATTATTCCGATTGAAGTTTTTGGAATATATATCTGGTAAATATACACAAAAAGAAGTTAAAAATGGGACTATCTTTCAATTAATCAGGTACTTGTGAATGAGTGTGTTTTTTTATTAATTTTATAAAAAGAAAAAAGGGAGTATAACGATTTCATGTTATACTCCCTTTTGTACTACTAAACAACTCAATGCATGACTTCTACAATAAGAGTTGTTTAATGAACTTATTATTTGTTTTTCTTTTCTTTTTTTCTCTGTTTTGCCTCTTTTTTAGCCAAAATAATCATATTAAAGACAAACTCAGTAATCCAATTTTCTGAATAACCTAGACGCTCTTTATACTGTTGTACTCCCATGGCTGTTTTATGTACATCATCTTTTTTAAACACAGGCTTAGTACAAATTTCATGTATTGTCTCTTGTGTAACATTGTACAATGTTTTTCTAAAACGACTAGGAATTCTCATCTTCCATTGCATCAAATTACCAATTAACATCATTAAGTCATTAGTAAACCCTTGGAACATAAAAAGGTAGGGTTGTACTTCGTTTTGAGATCTACAGTTTTTACGGATAGAGCTATCAATTTCTTTAAAGAAGTCGTCTGAAATATCATAATCATCCTTTAGCATTTTTTTTGCTACAGATTTTTCGCCAACTCCTAATTTTCCGCGTTCAGTTGGAACTTTAAATAAGCGCTTAAAGTTAGCTAAATCAGGTAGAACTCTAATGTTTGTAATCCCATTGTTTTGAGCTATCACTGCTTGAAAGTAAACACGTATTAACATCATAAAGTCCTCTACGTTGTCTACAGAATCTACTTTTTTTGAATTTCTATTAAAAAGTCTTGAAAAGAATCCCATATTAAAATTTGTTTAATTATCTATATTAAGTTTCGTCTTACAAAGATACGAAAATGTTTATCTATTTCTATTGGTAGTAAATAGTAAACTTACTCTTTAAGTTTAATTCTAAATTTATTATCCGTATAAAATAGTTCAATAACTTCAAATTGAATGAATTTAGCTAATAAAAACTCTGCCGTTCGTTTTCTCCGTTTTGTTTTGCGATAGAATTGGTTGAGTGTTAGTGTCTCTTTTTCTTTAATATACCCAAGTAAGTTATGTTCTTGCTCAGTATAAGTTATGACTTCACCTTTTTCTTTACTTCCTAATTTCCATAATTGTAAATGCAGTGTAGTAGCTAACATAGTTTCATCTTTTATGCGTACATAGGCTAATGGTTTATTGTCTTTTGAACATGCAAATACGGGTTTATTTTTACTTTCTTGAATTGAGGCAATAAGTACAGTTTTTCCATTGATTTCTATTTCTTTTGTGGTATAATCAATTTTAGGTTTGCAATATAAATCAGCCGCCGCTTCAATCATATATTTTTCCTCATCCGATTGAATTCCTGTTATATTTCCATTGTCTTTAACTCCAATTAAAAGTTTTCCCCCTTTGGTGTTTGCAAAGGCAGAAAGCGTTTTTGCAATTTTTTGTGCATCCGAAATTTCAAATTTGAAGTCTTGAGTAGTATGTTCACCCTCACGAATAAGGCACTGAAGGTACTTACTGGCGTTGATTATTCTCCGTTTCATGCCTTGAAATTACGTAAATTTGTCTTGAAATCCCCTTTTTATGCATATTTAAGCACATTTTTGAAAATACTCTGCTGTTTAATTCGCTATTTTGATTAAAGAGTGTAATTTTGTTCATAGTTACTAACTAATTAATAACATTATATTATGAAAGAACTAGTCGAAAACGTAAATCAATTAATGGCTGAATTCAATAAAGATGCTAATGCTCAAATTGAAAATGGAAATAAAGCAGCTGGAACTCGTGCTCGTAAAGCTTCAATTGAGATTGAAAAAGCACTTAAAGAATTCCGTAAAGAGTCTCTTGATGCTTCAAGAAGCTAAGCCATTTACTTTTCAAAAAGACTTTATAAAAAAAGAGACCTAATTAGGTCTCTTTTTTTGTTTTTAATAGGTGATTTCTACTCTACACTAATAATAGTAATATTGGGGTTTTTGTGTAATAAACTTAAAAGCTCTCCCTCGGCTGACTTTCGAGGCGCTTTAAGTAGTACAGTAACGGTTAATTGTTCAGTATCACTTTCTGTCATTTCGTATGAGATGATTAGGTACCTGTGAGAAATCAATAAATCGATGGTTTTTTTTATTTCCTCAGGCTTTGATGTTGATAATACAAGAGCAGAGTTTCTCATACCTACTTGTTTAAATATCATTCCCAGTGCTTCTAGTCCAATTAATGTAAGTATGGTTGAAGCAATGCTTATGGTGTACATTCCTGCACCCGAAGTCAGTCCTATACCTGCTGTGGCCCATATTCCAGCGGCAGTTGTTAATCCGCGTACAAAGTGTTTATGTAAAATGATAGTTCCTGCTCCCAAAAAACCAATGCCACTTACCACTTGTGCTGCAATACGTCCGGGATCAACAGAATAACCATCGATACGTGCCAAATCAATAAAGGCATATTGCGAAACAATCATCAATAAAGCACTCCCAAGAGAAACCAAGAAGTGTGTGCGATATCCTGCTTCCTTTGCTCTGTATTCGCGGTTGAGTCCAATGATTCCACCGAAAACACCAGCCATAATTAGTCTTAGTATATGTTCCCATTCCATATTCTATGATTTATTAATCGATTACCCAATTTTTATTGTGTGGAACTATTGCTTTTGGATTATAAGAAAGTCCATCTTTAGTAGGTATTTTAAGTTTATATGTGCGTCCACTTCTATTTTCCAAACTATATTCTCTTAACCAAGGATTGAATTCTTTTAGTATGGCTAAATTAATTCCCTGTTGCTTTGCATAATTAGATAGGTTAGTAATGCCAATAGTGGTAGTGACTTCTTTATATTGAAGTGGAGGATAAAGTTGTTCTTTAGTTAATCGGAAACCAAATTGTTGTGGATTTTCGAAAAAGAGTTTTGCAGCTAATAATCTATAGATGTATCGTGCGGTTTCTTCAACTAACCACAAATCACTAGCTTCATCTACACCTTGTCTTCTTAATTCAGATGAGATTCTTCCTTGTCCTGCATTATATGAAGCCATAGCAGATAACCAGTTTCCATATTTGGCATAAGCATCTTTTAGGTATTTACAAGCTGCTACTGTAGATTTTTCAATGTGATATCGTTCATCTATGTTTTTATTAACCTCTAAACCATATTCTCTACCCGTAGCAGGCATAAACTGCCATAGTCCTGCTGCTCCAGCATGTGAACGCGCAAATGTGTTTAAAGAGCTTTCTATAACCATTAGATATTTTAGATCATCTGGCACGTTGTTTTCTTTTAATAAAGGTTCTATTATTGGGAAAAACCGATTGGCTCGTTTTAATATTAAATGGCTATTTGTGTGCATAAAACAGAAAGAAATAAGTTCCCGATCCATTTTTTCTCGCTTATCGTATCTATCTAATACTATTTTTTCACCAGCAAAGGTTACACTATTAGGGACAATAGGAATAGTGCTTCCCTTATTTGAGCCTTTGATGTCTGTTTGGATAGTGGTACTACCTAGTAAATAAGGAGTTAAAGCGATAATAAGTAGAAGGGGACCTAGTGTATAGAATAATTTAGATTTCATAATTTTTAATGTATTCGAATAATTGCTCTTACTACAAAAATAACAAAATTATATAGATTTCGTGTATTTACGATATATGGGTTTTTACATTACTTTTATAAACATTCTTTTTATGTTTGTTGTTTATAGTTTTAAAGATAATAAGATGGATATTATACATGACAAAGAGAATTGCCGTTTTTATGTAATTGTAAATCAACAAGAAGCGTTTGTGAAATATACCCTAACATCCGACACGATGGATGTTTTTTCTACCTATGTTCCCAAAGAACTAGAGGGCAAGGGGATCGCTTCATCATTAGTTAAATATGCTTATGAATATGCCGATTCTTTACATTTAAGACCTGTGGGTAGTTGTTCTTATGCTGCTGTTTGGTTGAAGCGTAATAGGGAAGGGTGAGTGATTTTACGTTAGAATTAATGCTATCTTTTAATGCTCTATTATTTAGATTTTGGTTTTATAGGAAGTTGTTTCCAAAGAAAAGACGGAATCAATTTCCAGAAAAAGACAAGTAGGTTAAATTTCCAATCGATTATAGGTCTTCTTTTCTTTTTTTCTATTGCATTGAATATTTTTTTAGCTGCAACATTAACTTCCATAATGAGAGGGTAATTGTTTTTTGATGTATTTAATAAGGGAGTTTTAATAAAACCAGGTTTTATATCTGTAAAATGGATGTTATAGTTGTTTATATAACATAATTGTTCCAGTGCGTCAATGTAAGTGTTTTGCATACGTTTTGTTGCAGAATAAGCGGGTGCAATACCTAGACCTTTAGTTCCAGCTATAGAACTTATTGCTACTATATGTCCTTTGTTCTGTTTCTTAAAGTAGTGATAAGCAGTAAGAATTGATTGTGTAAAACCGAAGCAATTAGTTTGAACCGTTTGTAGCTCTAATTCTTTATCTAGTGTAGCATTTTGGTATCCAATCCCGGCACACTGAATGAATACATCTATAGGTTTCGTTTTATCTATTAATTTTTGAATTTGATGTATTGCATTGGCTTGTGTAATGTCTATTTCTTCGACATGAACTTGATTTGGGAATTGATTTTGTATTTCCTTTAACTTATCTATTCTTCTTCCTGCTATTCCAATGACAGCATCTTGCTTAAGATATAATTGAGCCAGTTCATATCCTATTCCTGATGAAGCTCCGATAATGAGGACTCTTTTTCTGTTTACTTCCATGGGTTTGGTTACTTATACTAGTTATTATCAAAGATAAGTAATAAAAAAACACCTAAGCAAAATTTTGCTTAGGTGTTTAAGTTCTATTATTAATCTAATAAAATATTTATCTATTAAATGTACTATGTACAACTTCTAAACTTAGTTTATTACCGCCTTGTTCAGGGTCACCTCCCTTTAATTTTACACATCCAGGACGTAAGTCGTGCTCAACAGAAATAGTGGCAGTTGTGTTGTTACCTGTTTGTTTGGATTTAGCTATAATAGGTATTAATACTAATTTATTCCAATCAGGATTATCCTCAGCCCATTTTTTGTTCCACGACTCATCAGTCCAAGTAGTACCATCAGCTTTTTCAGCTTCTTTCTTAGCGTTATTTTTTTCGTTCACTACTGTTTGAACTAATCGGTTAAGATTATCAAATGTATACGTGTTTTTAACGGAATTGTGTGCGATTTCATAAGAGTCTATATTGTTACCAATTTTATTCTCTTTGAAGAAATCGAACATATCATCTTTTCGAACTAAAAGAATATTGCTCGGTACATTCATCTTGAAGGGATAGTCACTTTTCTCGTAATAGTTAGGTATAACTAGCTTTACAAGATTTAATGTATCGCTTATTAATTGCTCTTCTATTTCGTCAAATGGTATTGTCATTTCTGTAAAGATACCAGCAGGAGACTTTAAGAAGGTGTGTTCTGTTTCAGCAACCTTTTCTTGTAGTTTATCAGAGTTTTTAAAGCTGTTAGCTTGAATAACTTCACGGGTTGCAGGGAAGGTTTTTTGTGCATAATATAAAGAGTCCGTTCCATCCACTTTTTGCAAGCTGTTGTTAAGCGAATCTTTATAATGACACGCAACGACCACATTTAATTGAACACGGTCTATATATAAAATGGCACCATCACCTTCTACTGTTTTGATATATAATCCTTTTAGTATGTTATTAATAAACGCTTCTGAGCTGTAAAAGTATTCAGGGTGTTCACGATTAGCTTTGAGAATATTCTCTCCAAACTCCTTAGGTAATTCCACTCTCACATGAGGGTAGAAATCTTCTAATCCAATAATTGAGTCACTATATGAGTAATCAATTGGAGTAAAAGTTTTACTAACTAGTGGAGGTTTTGTTTCATCGTAATAATCATCAGGATTAATATCTGTATAGTAGTTAGCTTCTAATTTTTCATCTAATGTATATACATTTAATCTACTCTGACTTGTAGAGTCACCGTAAAACTCACTATAATAAAGAATCAACTCAGTTAGATGAGTAGTATCTCCTGCCATTATACCTTCTTTGTTGCTTTCTGAATAAACAGAAGGAAAAGATAAGCTGTCAAGACAATTTAGTTCAGTCAAGAAACTTGTTTCATATTCTCCAAATTCAGGATCGATAAATCGTCCTAGAAAACCTGTACTAGATCTTGCAAAAACAGGTCCTGATAAAATAGACTTAGTAGTAACATCAAAATAGGATGTTTTTACAGTTGCTTTATCGCTATCGGGTAGCATATCATACCCCATATTACCTGTATTGTCATCACAAGCGACAAATAAAACAAGAAAAGATAAGACAAAACCAATTGTCTTTGGCCAGAGATTCAAATTCATTGTTGTTCTATTATATTATAGTTTCTGTTTTATTAAAGGTCAGATTCCCAAACTTTATCGTAGAACTCTTCGAAAGCATCAGCATATTTTTCTATTTCAGAGCCTTGGTAATCTAAAATCGGTATGTTTTTTTCTTTTGCAAAATCAAGAACCGATTGGTCCACCTTTTCACTACTTTGTATTACACCATCACTGTATTGGATAGCTAATTTGCAAAGAGAACTATAATCTATTTCATCTCCTAATAATTCGATATCTTTTTTATCGATTCCTTTCAACATTAAACGTTCTTTAAACTCTTTTGGGAATGGAGTATTAAATTTGTCATCATATAAAGAGAAAATAACTTTTGAATCTCTAAACGATGGTTCGTCTTTGTATGATTTTTTTATATAAAGTGGGGATAATGCAGACATCCAGCCGTGACAATGTACTATTTCTGGAGTCCAGCGTAGTTTTTTAACTGTTTCAAGAACACCACGAGCATAAAATATTGCACGACTATCGTTATCTTCGTACTCATTCCCCTTTTCATCTACAATTTGTAATTTGTTTTGGAAGAAGTCTTCGCTATCAATAAAGTAAACCTGCATACGTGCAGCTTGTATTGAAGCGACTTTTATGATTAGTGGGTGATCTGTATCATCTATAATTAAATTCATTCCAGACAATCTAATTACTTCATGTAATTGGTTTCTCCTTTCATTTATGCTACCCCATTTTGGCATAAAAGTTCTAATTTCTTTCCCTTTTTCTTGGATAGCTTGTGGTAACTCTCTTCCTATTACTGACATAGGTGTCTCATCAACAAAAGGTGCGATGTCCTGTGAAATGAATAAAACATTATTTACTTTTGCCATATCAACATATATTTTTTGAAATTCTATACAAAGATATAAAAAAAAACACTCATAAATGCAAGGAAATGTGCTTTATAATTCCTTATAGAGTGTTAACCTAGAGGCTTTGTGATGATTAAAATGTTACTAGCACTCTTTTTTTATCTCATATTTAAGTGAAAGAATCTTTCATTATATGATAAATAATGATTTATTTTGCATTGTTTAAACCAATAGATATTAGGTATCCATGCAAGTTTTTGAAACAATAAATGCTTTACAAAAAGAGTTAAGTCAACTCAACAGTAAAAGTATTGGCTTAGTTCCCACAATGGGAGCTCTACACCGCGGACATCTTTCCTTAATGAACCAAAGTCTAGAAGATAATGATATTACTGTAGTTAGTGTTTTTGTTAATCCTACACAGTTTAATGATAAAAATGATTTGGAGAAATATCCTAGAACATTAGATAAAGATACACAACTGGTGAATTCGCTTGGTGTAGATTATGTTTTTGCTCCTACCGTTGAGGAAATGTATCCTGAACCTGATACTAGAGTGTTTAACTATTCTCCACAAGATGAAGTGATGGAGGGAATTTATCGACCAGGCCATTTCAATGGAATGTGTCAGATAGTTAGCAAGCTTTTTTCTATAGTACAGCCAACTCGTGCTTATTTTGGTGAGAAAGATTATCAACAATTGGTGATTGTAAAACGAATGGTTGAAGATCTTAAACTTGATATTGAGGTGGTTGGTTGTCCAATTGTGAGAGAAAAAGATGGTTTGGCTTTAAGTAGCCGTAATGCATTACTCTCTAAAGAAGAAAGAGAAAATGCCTTATTAATATCTAAAACTTTGTTTGAAAGTCTTAAGTTGGCAGCTAACTACTCTTTGAAGGAAACCTTATCTTTTGTGAAAAATACAATTCAACAAAATGATAATTTAGAGCTTCAGTATTTTGAAATCGTTGATGCTAATACCTTGTTACCATTGGAAGAATGGGAGGATTCTTCGAGCATAATAGGTTGTATAACCGTTTTTTGTGGTGCTGTTCGTTTAATAGATAATATAAAATATAAAGGTTGATTTTGTTATGTTGATAGAAGTATTAAAATCGAAGATACATTGTGCTCGCGTTACAGAGGCTAATTTGAATTATATGGGTAGTATCACCATCGATGAGGATTTGATGGACGCTGCAAATTTAATTGCTGGTGAAAAAGTACACATCGTAAATAATAATAACGGAGAACGTTTTGTTACTTATATAATTAAAGGGGAAAGAGGTTCTGGATGTATCTGTTTGAATGGTGCTGCTGCACGAAAAGTACAGGTAGATGATGTGGTTATTATTATGTCTTATGCAATGATGGACATAGAAGAAGCTAAATCTTTCGAACCTTCTTTAGTTTTTCCAGACACGGCTACCAATAAGATAGTTTAAATGTTTAGAGGTTATTTATCACCTATCTTTTAATTCCAAATTTTTCTTTGGGGTGTTTGCCGTTTTTGGGCTCAATATGAACTACAATATCATAAACATTTTCTACTGTATCTTTAATGCTTTTTTCTACTGATTCGGCAATCTTGTGAGCTGTATCAACAGTTATATTACCATCTACTTCTATGTCTAACGTAATGATGTACATATTGCCAACTTGTCTCGATCTCATTCGATGAGGATTCGATGCACCTGGAACATTATTTACAGCGATAAATATTTTATCGTATACTGAAGTATCTTTTATTCCATCCATTAATTCCACATTGGAATCCATAAATATAGTGATGGCCGATTTAATAATGAAAAGGCTGATAATTAAGCTTACAATAGAGTCTAATAGGGGTAAGTCTAGTATGAATGAGAAAAACAATCCGATTAAAACTCCAGCCGATATTAGTACATCGTTACGCATGTTTATAGCATTAGCTATTAGCATAGAGCTTTTAGTTCTCTTACCTTGTTTATGTTGATAGAAAGCAAGGAGTAACTTACCAATAATAGAAAAAATAGTAACATAAATAGCTAGCTTACTAGGTAATTTTTGGTTATCAGACTCCAGTGTTTTTTGAATGGAAAAGATGAACATTTGAACTCCTGCATAAAAAATAATCAAGGAGAGTATTTTAGTAGCAATAGCTTCCGCTTTTTCATAACCAAAAACGTACTTCTCACTAGGAGGACGTTTCATGATGTTAGCAGTAAAAATCATTACAATAGATATCACAACATCCATAAGGGAGTCAATACCATCGCTGATAACAGCTAAACTGCCAGATATAATTCCAAGAACAATTTTAGCTGCTGATAATATAGCGTTTCCTATTGTACTAATCCACGATGTGCGAATTAAAATTTGATTTCTAGAAACCACTTTTCCCATTCTATTAATTTAATTTTCTATGTTATGTACATACTATTTCATAGAAGAAATAATTAGGGGGCAAAGATAAAAAATATAATGTCAGTATTCAATTTCAAGGATAACTATATCTGTTATGATGAGTATAGCATAGTAGAATACTGAAATAAAAGAGAAACTATAAAGTTGTAAAAGCTTCTCTTTGTTATATATAAAAAACAGTATATTTGCTATTAATATAACCTTACATTTAAATATGAGAAAAAGGACATTTATTTTCGGATGTTTTTTGTTTTTATTATTATCACTTTGCAATTCATCTAATTATAGGTCGTTTTATAATATATCTTTGGAGATAGATGCAACGACAGTAAACTGTTTTGCTCAAGATGTTCAAGGTATGATGTGGATGGGTACAAACCAAGGACTCTATAGTTATGATGGCTACTCTTCTAAACATCATGGTGGCGAAAGACAAAGAGTTCAGATTTATTGTATTCACATTGTTTCTGACTCCTTGTTTTACCTAGGAACCGATAATGGAGTATTGATTTATGATTATACTAGGGATGTTTATGTATCAGATGAGGTTGAGTTTCCAAGAGATGTTCGCACTATAGAACAAAAGGGGAATTCTTTATGGATAGGTTCTTTGAATGGGTTATACACTTATGATTTGAATAAACAAACCTTAAAAAGGATAGGTGAAAAATCTGCAAATAAGTTACCTAATACTACTATTTATGCCTTGAAGCAAGTAGAAAATAAGTCGCTTTATATTGGAACCTATAATGGATTATTTATATATAATGAGTTCTCTGATCTATTTGAAAGCATCGTTTTACCATCGGTGGATTCTAATAGAAATGTTTTTGTTAATACTTTATTAGAAGATTCAAACACGGGTAGTTTGTGGGTTGGAACGGAAGGAGAACTGTTTAGGTATTCTTTTAATACTAAGCATGTTGTTTCAATTCCATTATTTCATGGGAATTCTATTAAATCACTTGCCTTTGATTCAACAGGCCAACTTTTAATTGGAACTGATAATGGTTTGTTTATATATAATATTCAAGAAGAAAAAATCGATCATATTGTACATGATTCAAGAGTTAGTCGTTCATTAACTAATAATATTATATGGAGTATTTTTAAGGATAGGGAAGACAATATTTGGCTTGGTACCGATTATAATATATCGATCGCACATAATAATAAAGTTTATCAATCCATACCCATATCACAAATTTCGGGTGGGGGAGCTGGGAATCGGTTTTATGTCTTACATAGAGATTCACATCTTAATTATTGGTTGGGTGGGACGAATGGTGTCCTTTTTACTCCATCGCTTTATGACGATGAACATTCCATTTGGTTTAAAATGGGGGACTCTAATCATGCTATTTCACATAATAGAATAAGGCATATTTATGAAGATCACTCTCATAATATATGGTTAGCTACTGATGGGGGAATTCACTGTTATAGTTATGAAAATCAACAGTTTAAAAGTTATTCAATAGTAGATAGTACAGGTGTTTATAATGCTAATTGGGCTTATTATCTTTATGAGGATCAGCATAATAACTTTTGGATAGCTTCATTTTTAGGCGGAATATTGATTGTGGATAAGGAGAAACTGAAAAAAAGCTCTGGAATATACGTTGCAGAAACTTTTTATAACACAACTAATGGTTTGTCTGGAAACTCTGTGAATCATATAATTGAAGACAAATTAGGTGTTATTTGGGTTTTATTGTATAACAAAGGAATTAACACCATAAACCCTACTACTGGGGAGATTAAAGTGGTTCAACTAACAGAACAAAAAGATGAACAACCTAATTTTATTATTTCAGATTCTGATGGAATAGTTTGGGTTGCATTTAAAAATGAATTGAAGCGTGTTGATGTTACAACTTCTTCAATTGAGACGATAGCGATTGATACTTTTGGTGAAAACGAAGTGTTATACATGCTAGAGGAAACAGATAGAATTTGGCTTTTAACCAACCAAGGTGTTTTTATAGTTAATAGAACTACTTATGATGTACAACGTGTCTCTGTATTAGGTCAATCGTTTACAGCTGGATACTATGACAGTGTTGATAATAAGGTTTATTTAGGAGCTAGTGATGAAGTGATAGTTGTTAGTCCAGCAGTCCTCAATCAGTCAGACTGGATTAATCCTATTCGTTTGACGGAGTTGTATATAAATAATCAAAGATATTGTCCAGTAGAAACAAACAAACAAAGTATTAGATATACCAATCACCTTTCATTAAAATCAGATGATAACAATTTAATTTTTGAGTTTTCTAACTTATTGTATGCTCCTCATGGTAAAAGACCATTTGTTTTTAAATTAGCGGGGGTAGATAACGATTGGAAATTTATTGATTCTTTTAGCAATAAAATTATTTATAATAATCTAGATTATGGATCATATGAATTACAAATAGGAGAGTTAGATGGTTTTGGTCAAGTAGAATCTAATAAACTAGTGTTCACTTTTGATATAGCTGCTCCTTGGTATTATTCAATATGGGCTAAAATTATTTACTTTTTAAGTGGTATCGGGTTATTACTTTGGACGATAAATTTTTTTCGAGTACGTAATAATTTACGCCTAGAAAGATTAAAGAAAGAAAAAATACAAGAACTTTCAGATATGAAAATGGAGTTTTTTGCAAATGTATCTCATGAGTTCAAAACTCCATTGAGCTTAATAATAGCTCCTATTAGTCAATTGTTGTTGGAGGCAAAAGATGAGAAAGAGAAAAAACAATTACAATTGATTGAACGTCATGCTTTAAAATTAAGTGCATTAACTCGGCAAATAATTGATTTTAATAGAAAAGAGGCTGAAACTTCAGGGTTAAT
>JAAYSY010000004.1 GCA_012518235.1 Bacteroidales bacterium | reverse complement strand
TTCAATGATTATTATTTTCTTAACGTACAATGCGAGGTGTTTATAGCACATTATTTGTATATTTGCTCTTCAATTGACAAAACAAAAACATTGAATTTATAGAATGAAGTCGTTACAAAATATTATACTACTATTAGGTTTTACACTCATTTCGTTATCTCTTTTTTCCCAACAAAGAGAGTCTTATTTCTCTCATACGGTTGAAAAAGGTCAAAATATCTACTCTATCGCAAGTATGTATGGAGTCAGTCAGGAAAAAATAATAAAACTCAATCCTGGAAGTGAAAAAACAATCTATGCAGGTCAGAAATTAAGAATTCCGCAAAATATTACCACTCAGATGGAGGAGACCTTTCACACTATTTCAGCAGGTGAAACTTTATATCGACTCACTATAACATATAACGTATCAGCAAAAACTATTACAGATGCTAATCCAGGTCTTAGTGCAGAAAACTTCAAAGTGGGTCAAGTCATTCGCATTCCTATAGTACAGGATGATCTTTTAACAGAGCCAAAAACAAAAGAGATAGTTGAAGAGGAAACAGTCCCTCGTTGTAAAGATATGCATAAAGTGAAACGGAAAGAGACCATTTTCAGCATCAGTAGAGAGTATGGTTTAACTGAAAATGAGTTAATCACAGCGAATCCTGAAATAAAAAAGGGACTTAAAAAGGGAGCTTGGTTATGTATTCCTTATCCCTCATCGCAACAAGTACCCGATGAAGACTCACCCTTTGTGGTAGATGTTCAGCAAACTCCCCCTAGTAATAATGAGCTTTTTAATTTAAATAAAGAAACACCTCACTCTATATCAAATATTAAAGCGGCTATTATTCTTCCTTTTATGCTAGATGGAGGAAGAAAACAGGAAGCCTTACGTATGGTGGAATTCTATGAAGGTTTTTTAATGGCTGTTGATAGCTTAAAACGAAGAGGAGCTAACATAGAACTTCATGTATTTGATTCTAAAGGAGATGCTGCTACTATTAAACAAATAATAGCTAAGAAAGAGCTCAAGGAGATGGACATAATTTTTGGTCCTTTACATCAACAAAACGTTAAACCTTTAGCTGATTTCTCTAAGGAACACAACATTCGTTTAGTTATACCTTTCACATCTAAAGATGACGAAGTATTTAATAATCCTTCAATTTATCAAATCAACACCCCTCAATCGTATTTACACTCTGAGGTTTTTGATCATTTTACTCGCCAATTTCCAAACGCAAATCTAATTATCTTAGATACAACTGATGGAAGAGATCAATACAAAAAAGAGTTTTTAGAAGGATTACAATTAATGGCTAAGATTAATAACATCCCCATTAAATCGATAAACATAGATAAAATTGAAACAGCTGTTTCTGCAGTAGAAGGATTAATACGAATGGATAAGACAAACATCTTTATTCCTACTTCGGGTAGTGATGCAGCCTTAAATAAAGTAATACCCTTACTACAACTCATAAAAGGTAAGCAAATTGAAGCACCTATGCACCTTTTTGGCTACCCTGAATGGCAAACCTATACATCCGATCACTTACAAAACTTTTTTGAGTTAGATACTTATTTTTATTCCTCTTTTTACACCAATAATTTACTACCATCAGCTAAGAGCTTTATTAATACTTATCATAAATGGTTTAAAAAAGAAATGGTTAATACCTATCCAAAGTATGGTATGTTAGGATTCGATACTGGTTTCTACTTTTTACATGGCTTAGCTTCTTATGGTACAGATTTAGAAAATAACTTAGATCGTATTGATTTAACTCCAATTCAAACAGGGTTCAAGTTTGACAGGGTGAGTAATTGGGGGGGCTTTATTAATAAAAAAGTATTTTTCGTTCGATTTACAAACGATTTTGAGTTGATTAAACTGGATTTTGATTGATAATATTAATCATTACAATAGTTCTAATGAACTTAAATTGAAGCACAACATATCAAATTAGCTACATGCAAAAACATAGACTCATACTAACCATCTGCACATTAAGCATTGCACTATTATTCTCATTAAGTAGCCAGGCTCAAACAGGTGAACAACGCCACTTATTTTCTATTGGCTTCAATGGTGGAGTTCAACTAAATTCCATTGATTTTTCCCCTAAAATCAAACAAAGTCAACACATGGGATATACAGGTGGTTTTACAGCTCGATATATATCAGAAAAATATTTCGCTATGATTTGTGGAGCCCAACTTGAAGTTAACTATTCACTCAGAGGTTGGAAAGAGAAAATAGAAGAGCAACCCGAGGATGATTTTTTTGCTTATAGCAGAAATATGAGTTACATTGAAGTTCCTTTTTTAGCGCACTTAGCCTTTGGTAAAGAGAGAAGAGGTGCTCAATTTTTCATTAATTTAGGTCCGCAAGTTGGTTTTCTTTTAAGTGACAGTGAAAAAATAGAAGGTGATTGGACTTATCCTCCAATTCCTATTATTGAACAACATGGAAAAAAAACAGATAAAAAGTTCGACTATGGTATTACAGGAGGTTTAGGTTTAGAGCTAAAAACAAATGCAGGAAACTTTTTGCTAGAAGGCCGATATTACTTTGGACTTAGTGACTTCTACAAAAGCACAAAAAAAGATTACTTTTCACGTTCTGCCCATAATGTCATTTCCATACGTTTTTCGTACTTATGGGACTTATAAAATACAATTTAATTAAATTAAAAAGAAGACCCTACTTCCACTATATCTAACTACGCCACCACCCTAGCGCTAAACTCTAAAAAGCTCATTCTTCAATTATATTATTTATATATATAATAACCCGATCCTCTTGGCTGGTCAGCAACTAGTATAATGCTTCCTTTTTCTTTAATTAATAAAGAAACAATAAAAAAGTCACCAGTTGCTGTAGTCATAAACAACAGACAATATAAAAGACAAAACACATTACCAGTTATATATGCAACAACTAGCGATGTCCCACCCAGCAATAAAGCAGGTGCCAAAGCCCCTAATATATAAAGCTTAATTGATAAAGGTTCTTCACAATAACAATAAGGAGTAAAAGGCTCATTAAAAAAACCAAAAAATACAGCTTTAGTCCCCTTTTTAGAAAAAATAGACCACACTATTCCATGAATAATCTCATGTAAAAAAAGACCAAAAGTAAATGTCACCAGTATAAAAGACAAACAAAGTACTAGTAAAGGAACTCCTGACAAATTTAGATCTGTAGTAAAAAAACAAAAAGACATATTACCTTTCCAAATAATATAAAAGGGAATACTAACCACAATAACAGAACATAAAATAAATTTATACGCATAACTATAGGCTTCATTAAAATCAATTTCCCTTTCCTCTCTACTTAATAGTTTCATATTAATCTGTTTTTGCTTGTTTTTACGCCGATTCAAAACATCAATAAACAAAAAAACATCAAAACACAAAAGCATGATCTAATATTCTAACAAAAAATAAAATCATAGAATGAAATCCCTCCAACAAAGACATAAAAAAAGCTTCAAAATCTAAATTTGAAGCTTTTTCGAATAGCTATCTTACTAATTATTTCTTATTTATATACGTTATCTTATTCGTTGTGATGCCTTAACCAACACTTCATCTTTACCAATACCACGAATCGCAAGATAATTAAAAACCAAAGCTATTAGAGGTAAAGAGAGTGTCCAAGACATATTAAAAGTAGCCTCTAAATCACTTTTAAATGAGGACATAAAATACCAAAAAGCAATGTAATATCCTATAACGATTAAACTATTAAATATAGATAAACGTATTTGTAGTATTCTATTACGATATAAAAAGATAGTAATAAAAGCTATAAGAGTAGCCATTAAAAGCAAAGCAAATAATCCCCATGTAGAATGTGAAAGATTAGCACCAGAAACACTTAAAGCAGTAAATTCGTAGACTGCGTCAGGTGTAGTAAATGTTCCAAAAGGAAGGCACATAACTAATATTAAAATAATAGAAACTAAAAGTAAGTAAACAGATTGTATACGTTGTATCATTGCTTAAATATTTTTTTATAAATAAAGGTTACTACTAGTGTATAAAAATAGTCAAGTGTAAAGTTAATAAACTTTTCTACTTGACTACATTATCAATATTAATTCTTTATTCAATTATTGAATTTGTTCTTTTTCTTTAGCTGGATTTCTAAAGTAAACTTTATCCTCTAAAAATTCTTGAGTTGCTATTAAAGTTGGCTTCGGTAATCTTTCGTAATAGCGAGAAATTTCTATTTGCTCTCTATTTTCAAAAACCTCATCCAAGCTATCCGTATGAGTAGCAAACTCTGCTAGTTTCTTTGTCAAATCGTCCTTCATCTCCAAATTCAACTGATTAGCTCTCTTACCAATAATCACCACAGATTCATAAATATTACCTGTTTCCTTTGTCAATTCCGCTACATTTCTTGTAACTGTATCTGCAGGTGCACTTGTTTTTTTATAATCCATAATATAACCCTATTATTTATTCTTCAACAATATCTTTAACTTCTTCACTCGCCTTATCAAATATTTGATTGGCTTGTTTTAAATATTTACTCTCAGGAAACTCATTAGTGAATGCATAATACTCATCTACAGTCTCTCTATAACGCTCTACTTGTTTTTCATCAACACTATTAAATGCCATTTCATATTTTGCGTCTAAAATAAGAAATGATAAATCCTCTCGAAACGTTGTATAAGGATAATCTCTCAAAGCATTTTGAGCTGTAATAATGCACGATAAGTAATTATTACCTAAATAAGTTCCTAAGTTATAATATAACTTTGCTGATAACAGCTCTTTTTCAACCAACTTATCTTGCAATTCAAACATCATTTTTTGAGCTTCTTCCTTTTTGTTACTCCGAGGAAAATACTCCAAAAATAGTTGAAGTTCTTGAATAGCTAAATAGGTACTCGACTGATCTAGTTTAGGTTCGGGAGTATCTAAAAAAAGAGCTTTCCCAGCATAATAACGAGAGAGTTCAGTAAAAGTACCACGAGGATACGTATTATAATACGTAATGAATGTTTGAGCTGCAGTAGGGTAATCGTTCTGATTATAATAACTCATTCCGAGCATATATAACGATTCCTCTGCTTTGTCAGTCCCTTTTAAAATGGTTATTAACTCATTTAGTAAAGTGGTTGACTTATTATATTGTCCTCTCATGAAATATTCTTTTGCAGCCTCATACCTATATTCATAGTCGGTGCTTTTTAAGATTTTATTATAATCTCCACACCCAGCTAGAAATAAGGATGCCGCAAGAGCTATTTGTAGTGTCTTTTTCTTCATGCTTTATTCCAAAATATTGTGCAAATCTACTGAATCACAATGAATATAACAATAAATCAACGTTTTTTATACTTAAAGTATGTTGTCTGTAGTAACAAAAGTAGTAATTGTTGTTATAATGACTTTTCATTAAAGCTTCAATTTCTAATTATACACAAAGTGTTGATATAAATACTTCGAATAAATTATCACTTACACACTCTTAATTATTACCAGCACTTTTTTCTTCTTGATTATCTTTTGAACTTACAGTAGCTTCTATAGAATTGACTGATCCATCCAATGCTTCATCATCCTTTGAGTCTTCAGTTTCCTTAGCAGGAGTTAAAACAGGTACATAATCACTACTTTTATACATAATTAATGCAGATTGTGCAGGAACCATAACATGCGGACCATAGAGATATCCTAAACCATCTTCATTAATTTGTCCATTCATACAAACTACTTTATACTGAGCGCGTGGAACTTCCACCCTCACTAAATTAGTTTGCCCATTAAACAGTACAACAATTTCTGACCAAGAATCTTGATTAGCTGAATCTTTTAATTGAAAACCAATAACATTCTCCTCTTCAATAGGTAGAAACTCTAAATGCTTACGAACCATGTCAGCATCTCCCATACGAAAAGCAGGATGATTCTTTCTTAATGTTATTAGATTTTTATAATAATTAAATAAGTCAGCATATTTTGTTTTATTCTCCCAATTGATGGCATTTATACTATCTGGACTTTGATAACTATTACTTACGCCTTTTTTATCTCTAAAGACTTCCTCACCTGCATAAATAAAAGGAACACCTTGTGAGGTAAATACTATGGTTTGAGCTAACTTGTTTAAGCGTATTAAAGTCTGTTCATTTTCCCCTGGCATCGTCTCTTTCAACCGATCAACTAATGAATGGTCATCATGGCAAGATACATAACTAATCATTTGTGTAGGTTGTAAAGCCCAAGCTTTCTCACTATAGTTTACTTTACTATAATCTACCTGGGGATGATGAATAGCTCCCACTAATCCAAACTTAATACTTTCTTCTTGTCCAGGTATATTTGCTAAAAAAGCACCTTGCGATGCATCACTAAAAGGGCCACGTAATCCATCTCGTAATTCATCTGAAAAAGCTGCTACATGAGGAATAGTATGAATATTTTCCTTCATAGCTAAGGAATCCATGGGTAATTGTGGTGCAATAGCAGACCAACCCTCTCCATAAATATAAATTGTAGGATCAATTTCATGTGCTGCTTGTTGTATTAAACGCATGGTTTCACTATCATGAATACCCATTAAATCAAAGCGAAATCCATCAATGTGATATTCATTTATCCAATACTTTATTGACTCTATCATATATTTACGCATCATAGGTCGTTCACTGGCTGTTTCATTACCACAAGCGGAACCATCAGCATAACTTCCATCTGATAACTGTCGATAAAAGTAACCAGGTGCGGTACGCTCAAAGTTACTCTCAGACACACTATGGGTATGATTATAAACAACATCCATAACCACTCGAATTCCAGCTTTATGCAGCGCAAGCACCATCTCCTTAAATTCTTTAATTCGACTAGTTGGATCATTAGGGTCAGTAGCGTAAGAACCTTCAGGCACATTATAATTTTTAGGATCATACCCCCAGTTATATTCATTTTTTTCTAACTCTCTCTCATTTATTGTAGCAAAATCAAAAGAGGGTAATAAATGAACATGTGTTACACCCAACTCAACTAAATGGTCGATACCAGTAGCTAAACCATCTGCATTTGTAGTTTGTTGCTCAGTTAAAGCCACATATTTCCCTTTATTTTTTATACCAGAAGATGCATGAATAGAAAAATCACGATGATGCATTTCATATAACACAATATCAGCTGGAGATTTTAAAGGAGGCCTAACATCATTCTCCCACCCTTCGGGGTGAGTTTCATTCCAATCGATTATAGCTGCCCTATTGCCATTAACTCCAACAGCTTTAGCATTTATTCCTGGCGTTTCTCCTTGCCAAATATCCTGAATTTTAACATTGAAAGTATAAAACTTTCCCATTAAGTCTTCTTCAATAACACAATGCCATGTCCCCTCTTCATCCTTACTCATAGGAACCAGAGTATATGCATGTCCCTCTCTACCCGAGTCAAATAGCATTAATCGAGCCTCACTTGCAGTTGGAGCCCAAACGCTAAACTCTGTTTTCTCAGTAGAATACTTCATTTCCGACAAATCACCCGATCGCACAGGATAATCATCATAAGATAGAAATTTACCTTCTTCGCAACCCAATAAAAGCATTCCAAAAAGGGTTAAAATTATATATTTACTTAATCTATTCATACCTAGAATATACACATAAAATCTAATTAAAACTATATCATTTATTCACACGATTTGGATTCTTAGATATAAAATCCTTCCAACTATTATACTTCTTCGCACTTGTAGGTCTATCCATTTGCAAAAAATGACAATAAGCTGCAGCTAATCCATCGGTAGCATCTAAAGAAACAGGTATATCCTCTTCGTTAAAATGAAATATATGTTGCAACATTCCCGCTACTTGCTCTTTTGATGCGCTACCACTTCCTGTTATAGCCATTTTTATTTTAAGAGGGGCATATTCCGTAATAGGGATATCACGCCCTAGTGCAGCAGCTATAGCTACACCCTGCGCTCTTCCTAACTTTAACATAGACTGCACATTTTTACCATAAAACGGGGCCTCAATTGCTAATTCATCTGGAAGAAAACTTTCTATTATACTCAGTACACGCTCTTGTATATGACGAAGCTTAAGGTAGTGATTCTTTATTTTTCTCAAATCCACTACTCCCATAGCAATCATTTGTGGTTTTCTATCCAAAACTTTTATTACACCATACCCCATTATAGTAGTACCAGGGTCAATACCTAATATAATTTTTTCCTGCTGGTTTTTCATTCTACAATCTCCATCAACGTAGGAAAACCTATCACCCGTTCCTTAAATAAATCGACCATTTCCTTAGCCATTAAGCTCCCTTGACTCCTATACCATTTATGAAGTATCTCGGAGGACTCCACCTCCCATTGCATAGAATAACACACACCTTCCTCCTGATGACTCAATATTTTACAAAATCGAGGATTCTTAAGTAAGTTGCTTTTTTCTATCTCTGGAATGTAACACTCTTTAATCCAAATAATGAAATGACTCTCATCTTTGTCTTCTAAATGGTATGTAGTATTGTAAATCAGCATATTTATATTTTTATCTACAAAAATAACCATAATTCCACAAAGAGTATTATATTTGCACTGATTTATCTAATAAGGGGGGTTAGCTCATCTGGCTAGAGCGCAACACTGGCAGTGTTGAGGTGATCGGTTCGAGTCCGATACTCTCCACCACAGACAACGAGAAGTTAGTTTCATCTTGAAACTAATAGAAAAACAAAACGAGGTGTTCCTTATTGGAGCATCTCGTTTTATTTTTAGGGCTTATTTTATTTAAAACATTTATTATCATAAAAGGATAACAACAAAAAGAGCTTCTCATTTCAGAAATCAAAAAATCTTTTTTATCAGGGTAACAAGATTCAAAATTTTTCTTATTTTTATAAAGAGTTTAAATGGGACCTAATACTAATATTTACCTAATATTTTAAGTTTCATAAGGGAGGAGAGAGTAAGATAGTAAGATAGTAGGATAGGTAAGTGAAATATTATTTATATAAAAAGTAAATATGAGCAATAAAACACAAAACATAAAATCGTACAAAATAATATATCCACAGATATATTCATACATTCTGCCTAATCGCGATCAAAACAAAGGTTCACAAAAGATTGGATATACCGAAAGAAAAAATGTAGATGAAAGAATAAAAGAACAAGTAAAAACAGCTGCCTTTACTGAAGCATACAATAAATTATGGAGTGCTCCTGCTTTTTTTGAAGACAATAAAGAAAGTTTTACCGATAAAGATTTCCATAATTTCCTTGTGAAAAATAACATCATTAAAAGAGATGATTTAGGTACCGAATGGTTTTACTTTAATGGATTTCCTGAAAAATCGAAGATTCTTTTTGATTTATTTCGCAGAGAAAGTTTTTCCGCTCTGCAAAATAATAAAGGAAAAGTTGACTACACCCTACGATTTGAACAAGAGGAAGCCGTACAAAAAGCTCTTAAGTATTTTAATAATCATGAAAAGAGTGAATTCCTTTGGAACGCTAAGCCTCGCTTCGGTAAAACCTTGGCTAGTTACGATTTAGCGAAACGATTGGAAGCAAATAAAGTACTCATTGTAACTAATAGGCCTGCCATTGCCAACTCTTGGTTTGATGATTATGAGAAATTTATCGATGGTTATGCCTTTATATCCGAAACTTCCTCATTAAGTAATAGGCCTATCATTACAAGAGAACAACACATCAAACAAAATCCCCTCAAACCACAAATTACTTTTCTCTCCTTACAAGACTTAAAAGGCTCTAAATACTTTGGTGGAAATTATGAAAAACTACGCTGGATAGCAGACCTAGAATGGGATTTATTGATTATCGATGAAGCTCACGAAGGAGTAGATACCACAAGAACAGATGCTGCTTTTGACGTAATAAAACGAAAACACACACTTCACCTTTCTGGAACACCATTCAAGGCATTAGCAAATGAAAAATTCCCTCAAGAAGCCATTTTCAACTGGACTTATCTGGATGAACAACAGATGAAACATATTGAACTAGAAGAAGGTGAAACAGGTGAACATACAAATTTACCAGACCTTAGATTATTTACCTATCGTATTTCTCAAATGATAACCGATCAAGTAAATAAAGGAGTAGAGATTAATGACGAAACCCATGATTATGCATTTGATCTCAATGAATTTTTTAGAGCAAAGAATAGAAGATTTGTTTATGAAGAAGAGGTGAAAGCTTTTTTAAGAAACCTTTCTACTAACAAAAAATATCCTTTTTCTACTCCTGAGTTGAGAGAGGAACTTAAACATACCTTTTGGTATGTGGGCAATAGAGTGGAATCTGTAAAAGCACTTGAAACACTACTAAAAAAAGACCCTATTTTTAAAGATTATAAGGTAATTATTGCCGCGGGCGATGGTAGAACTTTTGAAGAAGAAGATAGAGATTTTAAGGCTAATGAATCTTCATTTGAAAAAGTAAAAAAAGCTATTGCAGAAAATGATAAAACCATTACTCTTTCCTGTGGTCAATTAACCACTGGTGTAACCATTAAGGAATGGACTGCTGTTCTCATGCTAACCGATATTAAATCTCCATCTCTATATATGCAAGCTGCTTTTAGGGCTCAAAACCCATTCAAAAAACTAAAAAATGGAAAGCTACATATTAAAAAATCTGCTTACCTGTTTGATTTTGCCCCTACTCGAGTGCTAGAAATTTACGATAATTTTGCCAATGGACTAAACCCAAAAGCAGTAAGTGGAGAAATCACCGAAAAAGACAGAGAAGAAAACATCCAAGAGCTACTCAATTTTTTCCCAGTTATATCTGAAGATGTGAATGGAGAAATGATTGAGTTAGATGCCAATCAAGTACTTACGTTCCCTAATGCTTTAGCTGCCACTGAAATTGTCAATGCTCGTTTCATGACCAATCTCTTATTTAATGACAGTTTAAAAGG
>JAAYSY010000234.1 GCA_012518235.1 Bacteroidales bacterium | reverse complement strand
TTATAGAAATCAAGAGCGGGATGTAGCTAATACAAAAGGAAAAATTATACTACCTACTTATCAACATAAAGTAAGAAATACTATAAGTTTTTCTCTTCATCATTGGCTATTAAAAACAAATTTAGATTATACCTTATTCCAGCAAAAAAAAATAAAGAATTCTCATGGTTATCAAATAACTCAGAGTTGTAGCTATACATCTACTGCTTTTAATTTTTCGCTTCAAGGAACCTTTTTTAATACGTCAGATTATGACTCACGTGTTTATTCCTATGAAAAAAATATACTTTATAATTATTATATTCCTTGTTTTACAGGAATGGGATATAGGTTAAGTACGGTTCTACGTTTTGATTTGACGACTAGTTTAATGTTAATGGCGAAGTATGGAATGACTCATTATTTTGATCGAGAGGTAATTGGTTCGGGTCTTAGCGCGATTGAAAGTAGAACAAAAATGGATTTACAATGTTTGATTAGACTTAAATTTTAAGAAGAATATTATAATAGCTGAAAAGCAAAAACGTCATGAAGTATAAATATAGTATATTTGTATTTTATGAGTTCTAGTAATTTGTTACTATATATCTTTATTTTAAGACTTTCTATTTGTTTTTGAGAGAATGAAAAAGGTATGAATAAGAACTCTGATTTTAATGATACGATTATATGACAATACGATTTGATTCGCCAATTTTTGGTCCTGTTCACTCTAGGAGATTAGGCACTTCTTTAGGTATTAATCTTTTGCCCCATAGCGGTAAGGTGTGTAATTTTGATTGTATTTATTGTGAATGTGGATACAATAAGGATTATAAAACAACAGAATCTGTTCCTTCACGTAAGGAGGTAAAAGAAAAACTAGAAAAACAACTGGTAACCATGAAGGAGCAAAATAATGCACCCGATGTCATAACTTTTGCTGGTAATGGTGAGCCTACGCTACATCCTCAATTTGATGATATTATTGATGATACTATAAGACTGAGGGATTATTATTTCCCTAATGCTAAAATTTGTGTTTTAAGTAATGCAACTCGAATTAATAAACCTTCTGTTTTTCAAGCTCTTCAAAAAGTGGATCAAAACATTCTAAAGCTAGATACTGTGGATTGGGATTTTATTCAGTTAGTTAATCGTCCATCTAGTAATTATTCTTTAGATGAAACCATAGAAAAGCTAAAACTTTTTGGAGATAGTTGCATTATACAAACTATGTTTTTAAAAGGATTTTATGAAGGTAAATATATAGATAACACAGCAGAAAAGTATGTATTACCTTGGATTAAAGTGGTAAAAGCTATAAATCCAGAACGTGTTATGGTTTATACTATTGATAGAGATACACCAGATAAGGACTTAGTTAAAGCAAGTCCCGAAGAATTGGACTCTATTGTTGATTTATTAAAAAAGGAAGGTCTTCAAGCTGAAGCTTCCTATTGAAAAGTTATTAAAAAATGTGTTTATTTAAGACAACAACAGTCGATAATTTAAATGAGAATTTCTTTGAAGTAATTAGTAAAGAATATATGCTTATAACCTCGGGAAATAAAGAGGGATTTAATACGATGACAGCAAACTGGGGTGGTGTAGGTTTTTTATGGAATAGACCTGTAGTTTTTATATTTGTTCGTCCCGAACGATATACTTACCACTTCATAGAGAATAATGATTACTTTACCCTGTCTTTTTTAGGTATAGAAAATAAGGAGATTCATAAAATATGTGGTTCTAAATCAGGTAGAGATATAGATAAGGTAAATGAAACGGGATTAATACCTTATGAAACAAGTTACGGGAATATCACATTCGAGCAATCACGATTAACCTTAGAATGTAAAAAGTTATATTGTGAGAAGTTAAATAAAGATCGATTTCTTGATGAAAAGATATTAGCTAAATGGTATGGTGATAAAGGTAGTTTACACTGTATTTATGTTGCTGAAATTGTTCAGTTATTAGAAAAGCAATAAAACTTTGATA
>JAAYSY010000233.1 GCA_012518235.1 Bacteroidales bacterium | reverse complement strand
TTATTAGAACCTGATAAACAGATAGTACTCAAAAAAGAAAATCAGTTAACAACTGAACTGAGGATTTATGCATTAGTACGACTAGGAATTAATGATAGTGTTAAAATTTCAGATTTTCTACACTGCTCTCCACAAACAGTTTACAATAACAGATTAAACACAAGAAATAAAGCTATTATTCCTAGAGAAATTTTTGCAGAAACGGTACAATCGTTAGGAAAAGCAAAATTAAACAATGTAAAATAACTACTTTTAACACTCTTGAAGTTTACTTTTTACAATAAAACAAAACAAACAACACGCTGATTATAAACCAGTTACATAAAATCATAGTTTACCGATTGAACTTACTTCACTTAGAAAACTAAGAAGTATATCATAAATTTGTTTTATGCTAAATTACGGCATTAAACGTTAATTTAAATAAACAAACTATGAAAAAAAACAGGTTTAAAGGCTTATTATTTAAGCGCTATTTAACGGCATTAGGATTTATTTTCCTTTTTTCATTTTATGGTTTTGCCCAAAGTTTTTCACTGACGGGTACAATATTAGATGAAACAGGAGAAGCAATTATTGGTGCCAACGTATTAGTGAAAGGAACCACATCGGGAACTATTTCCGATTTCGATGGTGCATTCTCTTTACCCAATGTATCAATAGGATCTACTATTGAAGTTTCTTTTATAGGGTATGAGGGACAAGAAATCACAGTAAAAGATAGATCGCCCCTACAGATTATATTAAAAGAACAACAACAATTCTTAGATGAGTTAATCGTTGTAGGTTATGGTGTACAGAAAAAAAGTGTAGTTACTGCAGCTATTAGTAAAGTGTCTTCTGAAGAATTAAATGCAGCCAAACCATCACGAGTAGAAGATGCCTTAAAAGGTAAAGTTTCTGGTGTTCAAATAACACAAAGCTCAGGACAACCTGGAACTGACTCTAAAGTACGTATTCGTGGAATTGGTACTGTAAACAACAGTGAGCCATTGTATATTGTAGATGGTATGCCTGTTGATGGTGGTATTAATTACTTGAATCCTGTGGATATTGAATCTGTAGAAGTATTAAAGGATGCTGCATCTGCAGCTATTTATGGAGCACGTGCAGCCAATGGTGTAATTTTAGTTACTACAAAAAGTGGTAAAGAAGGAAAACCAACCATTAACTATAACTTCAGCTATGGATGGCAAAATCCATGGAGGAAAAAATCAGTATTGAATGCACAAGAGTACATGGTTATCATGAATGAAACGGAGTTAAACGATGGAAATAAGCCCCGATATTCATACGATGAAATTAGCGCAGTCGGTAAAGGAACAGACTGGCAAGATGAAACCTTTAATTATGATGCTCCTATTCAAAATCACCAACTGAGTATTCAAGGTGGAACAGATAAAATTCAATACTTCTTATCATTAGGTTATTATGACCAAGAAGGTATTGTTGGAGGTAATTATGGAAAGTCAAACTACAACCGTTGGAGCATTCGTTCTAACACAACTTATACAGTTTATGAAGCTAATGATCGAGATTGGTTAAATAAAGTGCGTGTAGGATTAAACTTAGGATACTCAAGAGATAAGTCAACAGGTATTGAAACAAATTCAGAATATGGCTCTATTTTAGGTAGCGCCTTAACTTTTAATCCTATCGTACCTGTCTATGCTCCTGAAACCTCCACGAATAAAGATATTTATACTATCAGTGAGATTCTAAACAAGTATGAGCATGCTGTAAGAGATAAGAATGGAAATGTTTTTTCAATTCCTCCACAAGGATTTCAAGAGATAGCTAACCCTGTTGGCATGCTAAACCAGCCCAACAAAGACAAAGGAAACTCCGATAAATTTGTAGGTACTTTTTGGGGTGAAGTAGATCTTATTCCAGGATTGAAATTCAAGAGCAGTTATGGTTTTGACTTAGCATTCTGGGGTAACGATGGGTACCAATTCCCTTATTTTTTAGCTACAATGGGAAAAGATGTAGATCAAAGTTCTGTTTGGAGTTCTATGAATCGGGGGTATAAATGGCAAGTAGAAAACACATTATCTTATAATACGACACTTTTTGATAAGCACAACATTGGGGTAGTATTAGGACAATCGGGCCAAAAATACACCTATCGCCAGATAGGAGGTAGCAATTATGATTTACTAGAACTTGATCCTGGTAAAGCTAATATTAGTTCAGGTATTGCTGATCCTGATGACCAGCGCGTATATGGAGGTACCGGTGGATATAACTTTACTTCATTAGCATCATATTTTGGACGCGTAGACTATAACTACGATGAGCGTTATATGATACAAGCAACACTACGTAGAGATGGGTCTTCACGCTTTGGACCTGATCATAAGTGGGCAACATTTCCTGCCGTTTCCTTAGGTTGGAATATTTTAAATGAACCTTACTTAACTCGTCCTGGCTGGTTTGATTCTTTTAAACTACGTTTTAGCTGGGGTAGAAATGGAAATGAAAACATTGGAAACTTTGCCTATACATCACTAATGGATGGAGGTCAAAACTACTATTTTGGTGGTGGATATGATGTAGCTTCAGAAAGCAAAGATGGCATCATGCAATACGGAACTTCTCCTGCAAGAATTCCCAATCCTAATATTAAGTGGGAGGAATCTGAACAAATAGACCTTGGTTTTGATGCACGTTTCTTCAATAGTGCTTTAAGTTTTAGTTTTGATTACTTTAAAAAGAAAACAAATGGCATGTTAATGAATCTTCCTATTCCTAGTTACGTAGGACAAAGTGCTCCTATCGGTAATGTGGGTGATATGGAAAACTGGGGATTAGAGTTTGAGTTGGGTTGGAAAGACAATATTAAAGATTTCAACTATAGCATTTTAGCTAATGCATCATACCTTAAAAACAAATTAATTAAATTAGGTAATGCTAGTGGTGAGGCCACATATGAATCAGGTGGTGCATCAGGGGTTGGTAGTTTTGTTAAAGGACAAAACGGTGAAGTTTGGCCATATTTTTATGGATATAAAACCAATGGAATATTCCAAAATCAAGCTGAGATTGATGCATATGTAAATGAAGATGGAAAAAAACTTCAACCCACTGCACAACCAGGTGATGTACGCTTTGTTGACTTTAACCAAGATGGTACTATTGATGATAACGATAAAACCAAGATTGGTAAAGGAATGCCTGATTGGACTTATGGTTTAACATTATCAGCAGATTGGAGAGGTATCGATTTAAACTTATTCTTCCAAGGAACTTTAGGTAATGATATTTTTGATTTCTCACAACGTGGAGATATTCCTGCGATGAATCGTCCTTCATGGATTCTTGATCGTTGGCACGGAGAAGGAACATCTAATAAGATTCCAAGAATGACAAAGTCAAATCCTAATGGAAACTGGAGATCATCGGATATCTACATTAAAAGTGGAAACTACCTCCGTTTGAAAACTGCACAGTTAGGCTATACTCTCCCCCGTCACTGGCTTTCAAAAGCTTCAATTCAGAACTTAAGAGTTTATGTGTCAGCTGAAAACTTATTTACATTTACAGGGTATGACGGTTTTGATCCTGAAGTTGCTTCAGGTGGATATACTACAATTGGTATTGACCGTGGGGTTTATCCTCAAGCAAGAACAATATCTATTGGTGCAAATCTTACTTTCTAAATAAAACTATATGAATATGAAAAAGAAATACTTTAATATATGGGCTCTAACCTTACTTACAGCGGTATTTATTTTATCCGCATGTGGGGATAGCTTCTTAACTAACTCTTCAACACAACAGCAAGAAGCTGGTGGAGATGCCACTGAAGGAGCCATTGAATCGAACTTAGCTTCAGCATATCAAATTCTATTATTTGATAGTTATGCGAATAATGAATATAACGCTGTACTTTTAATGTCTGACTTACGTTCAGATGATATGTTTAAAGGGGGTGGTGATGCAGGTGACCAAGAACAACTGTATCTTTTATCACAATTCAGATCATCATCTGCCTCTACATTGAATGGTTTATGGAGCATCTACTTTACAGGTTTGGCACGTTGTAATAACGTATTGTCGGCCTGTGAAAATGCAGTAAATGTTAGTGATGATAAGTTGGCCACATTTGAAGGAGAAGCTCATTTTTTAAGAGCATATTATGTACACTTACTTTGGAAATTCTGGGGTGACATACCCTACTTTGAAGAACCATTAGGTGAACCTTACTTAGCCAAACAAATTTCGGCTAATGAAGTTTATGAAAAAATAATGGCTGACTTGGATATTGCATGTGAGCCCAATCGCTTAAAAATGAAAACTCAAGGCTCAAGTCTAGGACGTGCATCTAGAGCTGCAGCACTAATGCTTAAAGCCCGTGTGGTATTATACCAAAAAGATGAATCGCGTTATGCTGAAGTGACTAAAGAAATGGCAGAAATCATTCAAAGTGGTGAATATACACTTTTTAATGACTTTGATGCCATGTGGAACGATGAGAATGAATTTTGTTCTGAGTCCATTTTTGAAAGCAATCAATTACCAGAGGGTAAAAGTTGGGCATCTGGCTGGTCGGGATATGGCACAAACTTACCTGCTTTTATCTCTCCTAATGATTTAAATGACCCAGATAAAGTATTCCAAGGTGGATGGGGTTTTGGTCCTGTTCGTCCAGAGGCTTATGCAATGTATGAAGAAGGCGATACACGACGTGAAGGCTCTATTAATAAATGGCCTGAAGGCACCTATGCTTCTCGATTCCAAGATACAGGTCTTTTCTTACGTAAATATGCAGCACGTGTAGGCTATAATCCTCCTCCTGGAGATCAAGATTTAAATTACTGTAATAATCTACGTTTATTTAGATATGCTGAAACACTATTAAACTATGTTGAATTAGTAAAAATGCATGGGCAAGCAGAAGTAGGTGTAAGTGCCCAAGAGTGCTTTGATAAAATAAGACAACGTGCTTTTGGTAAAGCAAACTCAATTGCTGCAACTACTGAAAATATAAAGCTAGAACGCAGACGTGAGTTTTTAGGTGAAGGTATGCGTTTTTGGGACTTAGTTCGATGGGGAGATGCTCCCAAAGTCTTAACTGAAAATTTACCTGAGTTTAATTCTACTCGTACATTTGAAGAATGGATGAAGCATATTCCTATTCCTCAAAGTGAAATGGAAAAGACAAAAGGTACAGAGTTTGAATTAGTACAGCCAGGACAGTGGAAATAACCTTAAAAACAGATAATAGATTATGATAAAAAGAACAATACAAACAATTGTCTGGAGTTGCCTCGCCGTATTATTTTTCACGGCATGTGACCCATATGAGGGAAGTAGTAAATCACTAGGGAAAATGGACTTGTTGACAGATGAGCAGGTATCATTTACCTATAAACCTTCTTCTAAAAGTGATAATATCCTAACATTTGAGAATACTACACCTATAAATGGCGCCCACTCTTTTACTTGGAATTTTGGCAATGGAACTTCAAGTAATTCAAAATCGGCTACAGCTCAATATCCTGAAAAAGGAGATTATACGGTAAGTTTAACTATTGCTTTAGCTGATGGAAGTCAAGCTTCTAAAAGTCAAGTTATCACTATTGAACAAGATGATTTCTCTTTAATTGACACAGAGGTCTATAATAACCTAACAGGTGGTGGTGATAATACAGCGGGTAAAGTGTGGGTCATTGACCGATACAATAACTTCACGTCACAAGTGAATGAAGCTACAGGTTTAAATATTACTGGCCATATGGGTTTAGGGCCTCAAGGATCGTATAGTCAAGAATGGTGGGGAGCTGCTCCTAATGATAAAGATATGTGGACATTGTACGACCAAACCTTTACTTTTGTTCAAAATGGACTGAAATTATCCATCCAAACAGATGGTGAGGGATATGGACGTAAAGAAAGCTCTTCTAGTGTAGGTGGTTACGATATTATTAGCACGGATGGAGATGATGCAACTTTTGTTTTTGAAGGTGGAGACTTCAGCTTCTCAGTAGATGAAGAAGGGAAATATCCTATATTAACTCTTTCGAAACCTGCCTTTATGGGGTACTATTGTGGCTCACAAGAGTATGAAATAGTTTACTTAACAGATGAAGTTATGGCTCTTCGTGTAAACAATACGGTAGAGGAACAAGACTGGACCTTTGTTTATTGTCTAGAGGAGTTAAATGTCGAAGCTCCTGAAGAACCCAAAGAAGTGAAAGCTATACCTTTAACTGAGGATTTTGAAGGGGAGGATTTCTTGGATTTCGTCTATCAGGAGATGGGAGATCGCACTGGAATAAGTGATAATCCTTGGTTTACCTCAATTAACAATTCAAACAAAGTGTTTCGTTATGAGAAGTCAACCAGCATTAGTTCTAACATTTCATATGTTGCTGAGGATTATAAATTTGATTTAAGCAAACAAAATCAAATTAAACTAAAGGTATTTATTCCTTCAAGCAATGACTTTACTACAGAGCATGATGCAGAAGACTGGGCTCCATCAAAGAAACTATTACCTAAAGTGGCAGTCAAGCTACACGATAGCGAACATGGAGCTCCATGGGAAACACAAATTGAACAAACATTTGAACTAACAACCAATCAATTAGATCAATGGGTGGAGTTAACTTTTGACTTTAGCGAGGCAGCTGACCGAACGGACTTTGACAAAATTGTAATCCAATTAGGTCAAGAGGGTCATACGGGTACAGGAATATTTTATCTAGATGATTTTAATTTTTCTGAATAACTAATACCCAACATCCGTACAGCTCCTTCTAACGTACTATTACTCTATAGTTTTAAACTCAAGTAAATAGACTATGTCAGAAGGAGCTGTATGTTTCTCAAAATATAAACTTAAATAAACCAACCAAATAAGAAACAGATTGCACTGTCAATCAAAAGAATAAATATTAAAACCAGTAAAATCAACCAATTATGATGAAGCTATATACATTTATATTGGCACTATTTTTAATAAGTTGTGGCAGTAGTGAAGATTCAAAAGAGGCACCCCCACAATCAACAGAACCAAATATAACTTGTCAACCAGAATCATTATCTTTTCCAGCAATAGGTGAAGAAGAAAAAGTAAAAATAAAATCGACAACAGCATGGGAAGCTACATCAAATAGTGATTGGTGTACAATCACTCCAAAAAAAGGTTTTGCTGGTGAGTCTTTAGTCTCGTTGAAAGTTATGCCTAATGAAGGATTAAACGAACGTCAAGCCACAATAACTTTTCATAGTGGAGAGTATAAAAAAGAATTCATTGTAACACAGGGCAACGATGAAGTTATATTTAAAATTTTACCCAAGCATTTGAGTTTTGAATCTAAAGTTGAAAAAAAAGAGTTATCTGTCTTATCAGCTAATACATGGACTGTTCAGTCTTCAGACAATTGGTTACAAGTTTCTCCTCAACAAGGTGATGCAGGTGAAACTCCACTAATTGTGCAAGTAAGCAACAATGAAACACAAGAAGAACGGGCTACGACTCTTGTTTTTCAATCGAATGGTGAACTCTACGAATATAAAATTCGACAAGAAGGTGTTTATGTACCTGAAGGATATACTTTAGTTTGGCAAGATGAATTCACAGAGCAGACAACAAATGGAAAACCAGCTTTACCAAATACTGACAAGTGGTGGTTTGAAACAGGAGATCATGGTTGGGGAAACAACGAGTTACAAGACTATATTGATCGTATAGATGGATCAGATACCTGTTCAGTGGTAAACAATGGTACACTAAAAATTATTGCACAGAAAAAAGAAAATAGAATTTTATCTATTCGTATGAATACCAAAGAAGATTGGACCTATGGATATTTTGAAGCCCGATTAAAGTTACCAACAGGAAAAGGGACATGGCCTGCTTTTTGGATGATGCCAACAGATTTTTCAGATGGTTGGCCTTTATGTGGTGAAATTGATATTATGGAGGAAGTAGGATACCGACCAAACTGGGTATCATCAGCCATTCACACAAAAAAATACAATCACTCCATTCAAACAGAAAAAACAGGTGAAATATTCTTATCTTCTGCTCAAGATGAGTTTCATATCTACGCATTAGAATGGACCAAGGACTATATCCGAACATTTGTAGATGGTAAAGAGATTTTCAAATTTGAAAATGACAATCAAGGGAACAAGGAATCATGGCCCTTTAACAAACCTTTTTACCTCAAACTAAACTTGGCTTGGGGAGGAAACTGGGGCGGATCTCAAGGAGTAGATGAATCAGTTCTTCCTGCGACTTACGAAGTAGATTACGTACGTGTATATCAAAAAAAGAATTAAGCAAATGAAAGGAATTAAACAAATAGCAATAGGAATAGCTTTTTTGTTAGTGTTTTTAACGGCTTGTAAAGAACAAAAATCAACACAAACAGAAAAAAACATAGAACAAAAAGTAGAACAATTACTCCAACAAATGACATTGGAAGAAAAATTAGGACAGATGAATCAAATCAGTCCTTTTGGAGACGATGAAGCGATAAAAGAAGGAGTAAAGAATGGCACAATTGGTTCTATATTAAATATTATAGAACCTAATCAAGTCAATGAATTACAACGGATCGCCTTAGAAGAGTCTCGTTTAGGTATTCCTATTCTTATTGCACGAGATGTAATTCATGGATTTAAAACTATTTTTCCAATCCCATTAGGACAGGCTGCTACTTTTAACCCTATTACTGTTGAATATGGAGCTCGTATAGCAGCTATCGAGGCAAGCTCAGTGGGAATACAATGGACTTTTGCACCTATGATTGACATCTCACGCGATCCACGTTGGGGTCGCATAGCTGAGAGTTTAGGGGAAGACCCATATTTAGCGAGTACATTAGGTTCTGCAATGGTCAGAGGATTCCAAGGAGACTCCCTACATCTACCAACTGCAATTGCTGCGTGCCCTAAGCACTTTGTAGGATATGGAGCATCAGAAGGGGGTAAGGACTATAACTCAACTTTTATTCCTGAGCGTCAATTACGCAATGTATACCTTCCTCCTTTTGAAGCTGCTGCTCAAGCGGGTGCAGCTACCTTTATGACTTCATTTAACGATAACGATGGCATTCCTGCTACGGCAAACTCCTTTGTTTTAAAAGACATTTTACGTGATGAATGGAACTTTGATGGAATTGTAGTAACAGATTGGGCTTCAGCAGCTGAAATGATCACACATGGTTTTGTAGCTGACGATAAAGAAGCAACTGAAAAATCAGTAAATGCAGGAGTTGATATGGAAATGGTAAGTGGTATGTTTATCCGTAGAATACCTGAGCTTATTAAAGAAGGAAAAGTTAAGGAACAAACTATAAATCAAGCAGTACGTAATATTTTACGCATTAAGTTTCGTTTGGGATTATTTGATAATCCCTACGTAGATGAACAAGCTCCTTCCCCTTTCTATAATGCACATCATTTGGAGGCAGCTAAACAAATGGCTGTAGAATCAATGATTTTACTTAAAAACGAGAAAGAAACTCTGCCACTTTCTACAGATATTAAGACTTTAGCTGTAGTTGGACCAATGGCAGATGCTCCACACGACCAACTTGGCACATGGATTTTTGATGGAGACAAACAGTACACCCAGACTCCTTTAGCTGCTTTGAAAAAAGAGTTTGGTGACCAGTTTAATATTTTATATGAACCGGGACTAGAATTTTCTAGAGATCGAAATACTAAACACTTTCCTCAAGCAGTCAATATAGCACAGAAAGCAGATGCAGTAGTGCTATTTCTTGGAGAGGAGGCTATTTTAACGGGTGAAGCGCATAGTCTTGCAGATATAAATTTAGTGGGTGCTCAATCGGAATTAGTAAAAGTTCTAGCCCAAACGGGTAAACCATTAATTACAGTAATTATGGCAGGACGTCCATTGGCTATTGAACAAGAAGTGAAACTATCGGATGCTGTATTGTATTCTTTTCATCCAGGAACTATGGGGGGACCTGCGTTAGTTGACCTACTTTTTGGTAAAGAAGTTCCAAGTGGTAAGACTCCTGTTACTTTTCCTAAAACTTCAGGGCAAATTCCTATTTATTATGCACATAATAACACAGGACGCCCAGCAACTGGTAATGAATTATTGTTAGATCAAATTCCTTTAGAAGCTGGTCAAACTTCACTAGGAAACACATCATTTCATTTAGATGCAGGATTTCATCCACTCTTTCCTTTTGGGTATGGACTCTCTTATACAACTTTTGAATACAGTAATATTCAATTATCAGCAAATCAACTCAAAGAGCATGAAGTGCTAACGATTAGTTTTGATTTGGAAAATACAGGTAAGCTCCGAGGTACAGAAATAGCTCAGTTATATGTGCGTGATGTTGTAGGATCAATTACACGTCCTATTAAAGAGTTGAAGCGTTATAAGCGAGTTACACTAGACCCTAAAGAGAAACAAAAAGTAACGTTTGAACTTCCTATAAAGGAACTTGCTTTTTGGAACATTGATTTAAAACGAGTAGTTGAGCCCGGTGAATTTCATCTATGGGTAGCTCCTCATAGTGCGGCAACAGGTGAACCGTTAGTATTTGAAGTAATATGATAAATATATTTATATGAGATATTTCTATTTTCAACTATTAATACTTTGTTTGTGGGTGGGATGTAGTTCTCCTACTTCCTCACCTGCGACAAAGAGTTTTATGCGTGTAGAGGGAGTTAACTTAATTGACTCCACAGGAAACAAGTTTTTTATTCAGGGTACAAATCTCGGTAATTGGTTAAATCCCGAAGGATATATGTTCCGCTTTCAACAAGCAAGTTCTCCAACTAAAATTAATCAGATGTTTTGTGAATTAGTGGGACCCGATTTTACGGCACAATTTTGGTCGGATTTTAAGGATCACTATATTACAGAAAAAGATATTACTTTTATTGCAAGTACTGGTGCTAATACAATTCGTTTGCCCCTTCATTATAAGTTATTTACAGAAGAAGATTATATGGGACTCACTCATAATCAGGATGGCTTTCAACGTATTGATCAAGTCATAGAATGGTGTAGAAAAGAAGGTCTTTACTTAATACTTGAGATTCATGATGCTCCAGGTGGACAAACGGGTGATAATATTGATGATAGTTATGGGTATCCTTGGTTGTTTGAGAGTGAAACGAGTCAGGCTCTTTTTTGCTCTATTTGGCAACGGATTGCAGATTATTACAAAGACGAGCCTTTAATTTTAGGCTATGAGTTAATGAATGAACCCATAGCTCCTTATTTTGACAATATGGAGGAATTAAACCAAAAGCTTGAACCACTATATAAACGAGCAGTAGCAGCTATTCGTGTAGTAGATAGTGAGCATATTATTTTATTAGGAGGTGCTCAATGGAATGGTAATTTTAATCCATTTACTGATGCTTCGTTCGACAAACAATTAATGTACACCTGCCATCGTTACGGAGGAGAGCCTACTAGTGAAGCTATCGCATCTTTTATTCATTTTAGAGATAGTGTACAACTTCCTATGTATATGGGTGAAATTGGACACAATACAGAAGAGTGGCAAGAACAATTTTGTAGCACATTAATAGCACATAATATTGGTTATACATTTTGGCCATATAAAAAAATGGATGGTTCATGTTTTACTGCTATTACAGCTCCTACAAACTGGTCTTTAATAGTTGATTTTGCAGAATCACCACGGGCAACTTTTGATGAAGTACGTAAAGCTCGTCCGAATCAAAAAGAAGCTCAAAAAGTTTTGCAAGAATTTATAGAGAACTGTAAATGGGAAAACTGCAAAATACAAGAAGGATATATTCGCTCTTTATTGCTAAATAATAAACTACATTAGTTCAACACAACGAAAATTGATATAAGAATATATAACTCTTTCAATAATAAACCTTTAGACTATAAGTTTATTTAGAGAATAAAAGAATCAATAGAATATTATATATAATAAACGGAATCATATGTTAAAAAGAACAATTCTTATCAGTCTGTCTCTGTTTCTATGTTGTAACATGGCAACAGCACAGAAAAAAACACCTCTTTATCTGGATGACACTCAACCCTTAGAAGATCGAGTAGAGGATGCTCTAGCTAGAATGACAACAGAGGAAAAAGTTGCATTGATTCATGCTCAATCAAAGTTTAGTTCACCCGGAGTACCACGATTAGGTATTCCTGAGAATTGGATGAGTGATGGGCCACATGGTATACGGGCCGAGGTGATGTGGGACGAGTGGTATGGAGCTAACTGGACCAATGACTCATGCATAGCATTCCCTGCCTTAACTTGTTTAGCAGCTAGCTGGGACCCTGCCCTATCCAAAGCTTACGGAGTAGCCATCGGAGAAGAAGCTAGATATCGTAATAAGAATGTATTGTTAGGTCCTGGAGTCAATATTTATCGCACCCCTTTGAATGGTCGGAATTTTGAATATATGGGAGAAGACCCCTTTTTAGCTTCTAAAATGGTTGTACCTTACATTCATGGGGTTCAACAGAATGGAGTGGCTGCTTGTGTAAAACATTTTGCTGTAAATAACCAAGAAGAACACCGACACGGTATTGATGTTGTGGTAAGCGATCGTGCACTACACGAAATTTACCTACCTGCTTTTAAGGCTGCTGTACACGAAGGAAAAGCTTGGGCCATTATGGGAGCTTATAATAAGTATAAAGGACAATATTGTTGTCACAATGAATTTCTTTTGAATGATATCCTTAAAAAAGACTGGGGCTTTGATGGTGTAGTTGTTTCTGACTGGGGAGGTACACACGATACAAATCAAGCTATTAAAAATGGCTTAGATATGGAATTTGGTAGTTGGACCGATGGACTAAGTTGGGGAGCAAGTAATGCTTATGATAATTACTATTTAGCCAATCCTTATTTAGATTTATTAAAAAAAGGTAAAGTTACTGATAACGAGCTAAACGATAAAGTTCGTCGTGTATTGCGCTTATCCTTCCGAACTACCATGAACAAAAATCGTCCTTGGGGATCGTTTGGTACAGAAGAACATGCATTAGTAGGACGAACAATTGCTCAAGCGGGTATAGTTCTTCTTAAAAATGAAAAGCACACTTTACCTATTGATTTAAATCAGCATAAAAAAATTCTCGTAGTAGGTGAAAATGCAACTAAAAGCATGACAATTGGTGGAGGCTCTTCTTCATTAAAAGTGAAGTATGAAGTTTCTCCATTGGAAGGTATACAACATTTTGTCGGCAACCGAGGTTCAGTAAAGTTTGTTGAAGGCTATCGTTCTCCAGCTGTTCGTGAACAAGATGTAGAAGGCGCGGTTGATCCTGAATCCGAGTTTATTGATTATGTTCAACTTCGTCAAGAAGCAGTAGAAGCAGCACGTCAAGCAGACTTTGTGGTTTTTGTAGGAGGATTGAATAAAAACCCAGGACAAGATTGCGAAGGTGGAGATCGTTCTACAATGGACTTATCATACGAACAAGACGCCTTGATTGATGCTCTAGTACAAGCAAACACAAATTTGGCTATAGTAATGATATCTGGAAATGCCTACACTATGCCTTGGGTTAAACGTGTTCCTGCTATTTTACAAGCATGGTATGGAGGAACTGAAGCTGGTAATGCCTTAGCTCCAATTCTTTTTGGTGAAGTCAATCCTTCAGGAAAACTTCCTTTTACTTTTCCAGCTAAATTAACTGATAATGGTGCTCACGCTATCGGTGAATATCCCGGAGAAAATGGACGTGTAGAATATAAAGATGATATTTTTGTGGGATACCGCTGGACAGAAAAAGAGAAAATAAAACCACTCTTTGCTTTTGGTCATGGATTAAGTTATACCACTTTTGAGTATGGAAAGGTGCACTTGACAAACAACTCAATGGATATAGAAGGTTCATTAACAGCTTCTGTCACGGTAAAAAATACAGGTAGTCGTGAAGGGGCTGAGATTGTTCAATTATATATTGGTGAGAAAAAGCCAAAAGTGTCTCGTCCATTAAAGGAGCTGAAAGGTTTTGAAAAAATTCACTTGCAACCCAATGAAGAGCAGACTATCTTTTTTACTATAGATAAAAATCTATTGAGTTTTTATGATGAAGAGAAACAACAATGGAGTGTAGAACCAGGTAAATTTGAACTTTTTATTGGAGCAGCTTCTGATAATATCTTAACAAAGACTTCTTTTACAGTAAAAAAATAATTGTTCTATCTTTACTATAAATAAGCTAAAATTTGAAGTGTTTTTCTAATCCTATATTAAAAGTAAGGATTGAAAAACACTTCTTTTTTACTACACAAACAATAAAAGATTTAGTTATACATTTGAATCACCTACAAAAGTAAAGGGAAGAACATCAAAATATTATTTTTATAG
>JAAYSY010000232.1 GCA_012518235.1 Bacteroidales bacterium | reverse complement strand
GTACCTATTTTAACTAAATTAATTAAAGAATAAACAGGTTAATTATTCAATTACTTTTTACATTAGCGAAAATAACACAATGAAAAAGTATGTATCAACTTAAAAAAGCAGAGATTACAGATGTGGAGCTAATCCAAACGATGGCTCAAGAAGTATTTCCTTATACTTATAGAAACACGCTTTCACAAGAGCAAATAAAGTACATGATGGAAATGATGTATAGCTATGAAGTGCTCCAAAAGAAGATAAAAACACAATCGGAAAGCTATTATATCGCTTTCAAAGAAAATACACCTTGCGGATACCTATCCTTTGAAAGGCTAGAATCTGACTACTTCTACATACAAAAGATTTATATTCTTCCTAAATACCAAGGTGCTCAGTGTGGTTCATTCCTATTCAAATCGGCTATGGAGATATTTAGAAATGAATGTAACTCTACTTTTAAAGTAGGATTAAATATGAATAAAGAAAATGTGAATGCCTTGAAGTTTTATCAAAAACAAGGAATGAATATAATTGGAAGTAGAAAACATCCCATTGGAAATGCCTACTACATGGATGATTATATTTTAGAGATAGAATATGATGAATAATCATTCCTTATAAAAAAAGGATAGACCCTATTAAAAGATCTATCCTTTCAGTACTAACTACTAACTAGTTAATTATAATATTGAATAAAGCTAGTTAATCATTTAATCTAAGGTGTTATTTAAGTACTCTAGACTTAACTCAACACTCTTAAGAGGTTCAAAATTATAGTGTTCAACTTCGACAACTAATTTTTCAGTACCTGCTTTAGCTAAATTCTTAAATATAGCATCAAAGCCCACCATTCCACTTTGACCTAATTCTTTATGATCTTTAAGATGTAACACTTTGAAACGTCCAGGATACTTTTCAAAATACTCTACAGGACTTTTTCCAGCACGCATCACCCAGTACACATCCATTTCAAATAACACTTTATCAGGATCGGTATTCTGAATCATATAATCATACATTAGTTGACCTTCGATGTCTACAAATTCAAAGTCATGGTTATGGTAACCAAATTTCATACCAGCAGCTTGACATTTTTCTCCAATTTGATTATAGTAGTCACAATATACCTGAAGTGCTTCAAGTGTAGAAGGACGAGGCATAGCAGGTACTACGATATATTGCATTCCAGCTTCTTTATGAGCATTAATACATTGATCCCACCAGCTCCAAACTTCATCCCAGTTTGTAGTTGTAACATCTGCAGGTAATGCTTTACCTGTATGAGAAGATAATACGGTCATTCCTAATCCTTCTATTTTATCTTTAAATTCAGTAGGAGTCATCCCGTAAAATTTACCATTATCATAATTAGCTGCTTCGATTCCATCATATCCCATTTCAGCAACCTTTTGAATAGTTGCATCAAAATCTTTACTTATATCATCTCTAACAGAATATAATTGCAAATAAATAGGATGATCAGCAGTTCTAGGAGCAGTTTGTGACCCAGTAGTTGTACAATTAGTAAAGAATACAAGGCACAAAGTCAATAATAATAATTGAATATTTTTCATAGTCTGATTTTTTTGTAAAAGTATAGGGCGTAGTTATACGCCCTATACAAAATTTAGAAATATGTTTTTAGTCTAAAACTTTAAGTTTTATATTTTTGAACCAAACATCATCACCATGATCTTGGAATCCAATATAACCAGCTCTTTCTTCACCTCCTAAATTATTTAATAATTCAAAAGCTAAAGGCCAAGCTTTTTGACTAAACTTACTAGCTTGAAGTAATTCTGTCCATTGTGGAGTCCATAAGTGATATTCAACCACATTTTCTCCATTTTGACCATGAACTACAGTTCCTTTATACACTAAGATTTTACCAGTGTTCCACTCACCAAATGGTTTTGAATTTTGAGGAACAGCAGGAATCATATCATATAAAGATGCTGATTGACGATTGTTGTCTTTTCCTAATTTCGCATCTGGATGATTTACATTATCCAAAATTTGATACTCAGGAGAAGAAATATAGATTGGCTCTAAGCGCCATGATCCATCATCTTGTTTAGATTCAACCTCACGTGCCAAGAAGAATACACCAGAGTTACTTCCCTCAGCAACTTTCCAGTCAAATGTTAACTCAAAATTTTGGAATTTATGACTAAAAATGATGTCACCACCATCAGCTTCTTGAGCTTCTCCACCGCCAGAACCAGTAAATTTGATTGATTCATCTTCAATCACCCATCTACCAGGAACATCAGCACGTCCATAGCCTCTCCAACCGTTAAAGGTTTTTCCATCAAAAAGTGTAATGTAACCCTCTTTATCAACAGGGAACTGCGACAAATCTATTTGTTCATTCTCAAGAACTCTATATTCAGGTACAGCACTTTCTGTTGTTGCAGCAACTTCGGCATCACTGCCTTCATCACTTTGTGCTTTTTTACCTCCGCACCCCATAATAGAGCCCATGGTGAAAAGCAAACTTAGTAAAATAACTGTTTTTCTCATTTTGTTAAATGTAATTTTGTCTATAATAGTTAATAAATAAATTTAATTATTTAGGCATTGCAGGAAGTTTCCATCCTTCTCTATAGGTATGGCTAATTAACTCACTTGCAAATGCTTGAGCATTCATTGGATCAGTCCAAATCTTATTAAACTTAGGATCACCATCAACAATCTTAAAGTCGTCTTTTATAAGAATCTTAATTTCATCATTAGGATTAATATTAGTGAACTCCATTTTTTCACCATCCCATAATAATTCACGATTCAAGTTTTGTAGACGAACAGCTAACACACCCATTACAACCATTTCGTTAAATGGACCAGCTTCGCTAAAATCAGATTTAGTCATTAAACGATTACTTGGACTTTCTTTACATGCACGTACCCAATCCATTTCGTGAGAAGTTTCTACTCTTCTACATACTTTAGGAGCATTAGGTTTTCTTCCAGATAATAACCATGGGTCTTTACCGTAACAACCACAAATTAGAACGTCTTTAGTTCCGTAGAAAATAGCTGCACCTCCATCATGATTCATATCTTTTCCTTCTGGCCATCCTTCTGGGAAATCAGGTTTTAAACCGCCATCATACCAATGAACTTCTACTTCAGGCATAGCTACCTTAGGCATATTATCACGAGAAGGGAATGTTAATCTCACATGTTGAGCACTTGGAGCACAGTCTTGCAACAATAAAGTTGAAGAACCTTGTACTTTACTAGGATAGCCTAAATTCAATCCTTTAAATACTGGGTGTAAAATATGACAAGCCATATCACCTAAAGCACCTGTTCCATAATCCCACCATCCACGCCAGTTCCATGGGTGATAAATTTCATTAAATGGACGCATCTTTGCAGGACCTGTAAATAAATCCCAGTCTAAAGTTTTTAATATTTTACTTGCTTTTTCAGGTGCATTTAAACCTTGTGGCCAAATAGGTCTATCAGTAAAAGTATCTACACGTGTAACTTCACCAATTTCACCATTCCAAATCCACTCGCAAACTTGATTAACACCTTCACCTGAAGAACCTTGGTTTCCCATAGAAGTAGCTACTTTGTGTTTAGCAGCTAATTTAGTTAATAGTCTAGATTCATATACAGAGTGAGTCAATGGTTTTTGGCAATAAACATGCTTACCCATTGTCATGGCGTCAGCACAGATTAATGCGTGAGTATGGTCAGAAGTAGCACAGATTATTGCATCAATGGATTTCCCCATTTCATCATACATCTTTCTGTAATCCCAGTATTTCTCTGCTTTAGGAAAACGATCAAAAACACCTTTTGCGTATTTCCAGTCCACATCACAAAGAGCAACAATATTCTCTGTTTTTTCAACTTGTCGAATATTGGCATGCCCCATACCTCCAACACCAATAGCTGCGATATTTAATTTATCACTTGGTGCAACATGACCTGCACGTTTACCTAATACCGTAGAAGGTACTACTGTTAACCCAGCTGCTGCAACAGCACCTGTTTTTAAAAATTTTCTCCTTGAAATTTTTGATGACATAGTATTAAATTTTAAAATCTTTTGATGTGAGACTATGCTCACAATTAAAATAATTAAATAATAATATTATAAGTATTTATCAATTACCTATTTATTTCGTTAATATACAAAAACTATTTCTCACGCAGAGCCTTTTTTAATCTTTTTTTAACAACTTATCGTTTTTTTATATCTTTTTTGAAAGTAATAATGCTTGACTAACACTGTTTAATATAAATAAAAGAACTTATTCTTTTACTCGCTCTTTATCTTTTATCATAAAAATACTCAATTCATATAATAAATAGAGCGGGATTGCCACCACACTTAATGTAAATGGGTCGCCCGTTGGTGTTATTACAGCAGCTAAAATTACAATTACCACAATAGCATGTCGTCGATATTTTCTTAAAAATGACTTATTTACAATTCCAAGCAAGGACAATAGCCAAGTAACTAAGGGTAACTCAAAAGCTAATCCCATGCATAAAACCAACATCATAAATATATCCATATATGAATTTAAATGGAAGTGGTTTTCAATTACTGAACTTAATTGATAGCTATGAAGGAATCGTAAAGTGATAGGAAAAACCATAAAATAACCAACTAAAACTCCCAAAAAGAACATAAAAGTTCCAATAACGAATGCTTTCTGCACTCCTTTCTTTTCTCCGGGATATAAAGCAGGAGAAACAAACTTCCATAATTCATAAAATAGATATGGAACAGCAGTTACTACTGACATCCAGAATGCAGTTGTTATGTGAGTCATAAACTGCGCTGCTACGTTGATATTTTGTAGTTTAACAGAGAATTCTTGAGTAAAGAATTCATCTTGAAGGTCTAAGGTCTCTCCTATTTTCTTTAGAAAATTATAGAAAACAAAATCATCATGACATGGAGCCATAATAACTTTATCAAAGAGCCATGGCATTGCAATGAAGTATCCAATAGCTAAAACTAGCCAGACTACAATAATACGAAAAAGCAACCCACGAAAGACATCAAGATGATCCCAAAAGGTCATTTCATTCATATGAGTTATTCATTTGAATCGTCGTCGATTTCGTCTTTCGCTTTATTAATCTCTTCTTTTGCTTCGTTTACTCCGTCTTTGAAACTTTTAACGCCTTTTCCTAGTCCTTTCATTAGTTCAGGAATTTTTTTACCTCCAAAAAGAAGAAGGATAACCAATAATATAATGATCCATTCAGATCCGCTTGGCATAAAAGCCAATAGTAATGATAGGTTTGTCATAACAATGATTTTATATGTTAACTATTTTGTTTAC
>JAAYSY010000322.1 GCA_012518235.1 Bacteroidales bacterium | reverse complement strand
TGCCATGGAGCGTGGAAAAGCCATGTTCGGAAAGGCTACTTTCGTAATGGACCGAGGCTATGATGACAATAAGATGTTCCTAAAGCTTGATGAATTAAAGCAGGATTATGTGATCCGGCTTACTGCTAAAAGGAAGCTCCTTTTCCATAATAAATGGGTAGCGGCCACAGAACTGCGAAATCGTCGGAAAGGCAAAATCACAACACCGGTGTTCTACAAGGGAAAAAAGCGTGAGGCTTATCTATCCCATGTGAAGGTTCAGATCACAGCATCCAGAAAGGATATCTATCTGGTACTTGTCTATGGCATCACAGAACATCCGATGATGCTCGCAACAAACAAGGAATTAAAGTCTAGGGATGATGTAATCCGGATTGCAAGACTTTATTTCTCCCGCTGGCGTATTGAGGAGTATTTCCGCTGTAAGAAGCAGGTTTTCCGGTTTGAAAACTTCCGTGTCCGTAAATTGAAAGCAATCAATGCTCTTAATTTCCATATCACCTTGTGTATGGCCTTCCTTACACTGATTTCGATGAAATCAGAAACAAATGCCCTTAAGGTTTCAATCATACAGACAGCAGCTCCTGTAAAGGAAAAGGTTCAATTCTATTATTACCGGTTAGCGAAGGGTATCACTGGCATACTATCGTATGCGAAAGAAGGTGTCAGGCTCTGGTTCAAAACAAAACGTCCTGCATACCGTCAACTCTGCTTTAAGCTAATCGCTTAAATAGATAAAAGAATAATTCTCCCAAAGTCCGGTTTCAGGCGGGGCTTATTAAAGTGCCTCTAATCCATGTACTGCCACTCTAACACTTTAAAAAAGCGGCTGATTGGCACTCTAAATAGATTTATTCATTTTCAAAGTGCAATTTGCGGAAACTCAAGAATGAAATTTTACTGTGGCAGGTAGCAGAAGTAAGTAAATGCAGAGTTATAATTAGAAGTAAAATAATGGCCGATATCTTAAGTTAATTATTCATAAGCAGGCACCATCATTCAAGTGATATATCAGGAGTGATGGTGCTTTTTTATTTCAAAATGTCACTACTTGCAGCTGTATTATAGACAACAATGAATTTTTCTTTTATACAGACTGTCCTTTTATCTGTTTTATATGTAAAACAATATTAACCATTTTTAATACTGCTTAATAACATAATAAATCTTCCCAATGTAGTTTTGGTTATTTACCATTTCTACTCTAGGATAATCATATCAGGTCTAACTTTCAAGGGGGATTTCGTTATGCAGATCTCTCTTTTAATTTAATGACATCTTCACGAAAAATGAATGAGACATAATGTAATAACAAATGAGCACTTGCATTAAAACAAGTGCTCCATGAGTTTGTTGTTCGAAAGCAGCTTTGGTCTTTGGCAAGACCCGAGTGACTCACGGTATATACGAGATACCATAAGCGCCTCGTTTCACTCTATTTAGTTAGCAAAATAGATGCATCAGCGGCAATTGTCAAGATAAAAAGGCTCTAAGAGCATTTTTTAAAAAGCATTTTTATTGACGACTAAGATGGAAACTTGATGTACAATACTGGTCCTTTTTATGTCTAAAAGTCCTGTATAGTCACATCAGATGCTGGGCATATTGTCCACTTACTTAAAGCTAAATTAAGCAAAATGAGAAATGCGAAATGATGTACGAAGTAATCTTTTTCTAAAGATAAACTCGTAGGTCTTATTAAGTTTACTCATTTTTAAGACAAAGGAGCAAGTATATGGTTGGATCAGTAGCAACACAACAGAATACAAGTGATGTAGTAAAGGTTATGTACAACGGTAAGAGATACACAGAGAAGCCAACCGAAAATGAAGTGGGAAGGCTGCAGCTTTGTTTTGCTGAAAAAGCAATTTCCATTCCTAATCTTGCTGAAGCACTTTCTCATGGTGCCTCCTTTAAATGTGGAGTTTTGAGAGACGGAAGGAAGGCAGAAAATTGGGCTGAACAACAGATTTTTGGCCTTGATTTCGATACTGGTATGCGTATAGAAGATGCTTATGCAGTTGCAATAAAAGCAGGCCTTATACCTATTTTTGTATACACAACATTCAGTCATACAGATGAGCATAATAAGTTTCGTATGTTATTCTGCATGAATCAAGTAATAACAGACGGAGCTTTAAGAGACAAGATTCAAGCTACTTTGATGGGTGTTATTGGAAGTGCTGATATAAAGTGTAGTAACCGTGATCGTCTTTTTTATGGTGGTAAAGGAAAAGAAGTACTTTATCCTAATTTTGATGCCAGAATTACCGTAGATGACGTTCTAAAACAATGGAAAGACGAGTACGCAGATTTCGTCCCAAGCACAAGAAAAACGGGAGGGAAAAGCGTATCAATGGTACAGAATAAGATTCATAATGTTGTTAAAGACCTAAAAGTATATGAGACTAATCAAATTGCGTCTGTGATTCCCTTTACATCAAGAAGGATTAGATGTGTTGCGAAATTCCTTATGAGATGTCTGGAAGCTACATATGAGGGTATTACATGGATTGAGGGTAAGCACAGAGAGCGTTTCATTTTTATTTTTTATAACAATGCAAAGATTGTTTATGGAGCCGCTAAAGCATACCAGATGGCTTTAGAAAAGAGCCAGGGTATGCAAGAACCTCTATCTGATAAAGAGATTTATTGGGCTATAACACACACCGACATGCATATTGAAACAACAAAATATCATGCGGACGGATTTTATACATACAGCCCAGCGAGAGTAATTGAAGTCCTTGAACTTACGACAGAGCAGGCTAAAGTTTTTGGATTCTATGACAGAAAGATGCAGAGAGCACTTGAGAAAGAACACCAGGAACTGTCGAGTAAGCGTGATAGAATTATTGCTGAACTTTATCTTTCAGGCCGCGGATATAAAAAAATCCTGAAAGCACTTCCGGAAGATATGAAATGTTCTGTTAATACAATTAAGAACACATTGATTAGACTTGGAATAAAGGGTGATAGATCAATATCATATGAAAATATCCATTTTGAAAGTAGGAAAAGATATTCTCGAAGGGTGCAGACTTCGACAGAACTACCAGCACCTCCTCACTCTCTGAATTCTGGTTTTCAGACCGATGAATGTGAGAAGTTGTATTTAGAACATTTAAAAAAAGCTGGGAGTTCAAATGACTCTGAGCAAGATGATGCAATAAAGGTTATCCTAAGTGGTAAAGATACGTATATGACTGGACGGTCAGGAACAGGTAAGACCTTTATAATTAATAAAATGGTCAGTTGTTTATCAGCGGAGGATCGAATTAATACATATGCAGGCGCTCCTACAGGCCTTTCTGCTGATAATATGAGTATAAATGCAAGTACACTTCATCATCTGTTTAAAATGGAAGAGCGTGTTTATACTAGACAAGATCGTACTATTGTACCTATTGATCTCCTGGGGATGAGAAAATTGATTATTGATGAAATTGGCCTTCTAAGAGTTGATCTCTTTGACTACATTATGAGATGCGTTCGTGCTATTGAAGAAGCTTCTCTTCGCCATATTCAGGTGATTGTGTGTGGCGATTTTGGACAAGCTATGCCGGTTGTTACTAAGGAAGATAGACCTGCACTTGAAGAGAACTTCGGTAAGAATGCTATATATGCATTCCAGTCTCCTGAATGGGACGAACGCTGTTTTGAAAAGGTCGTTCTTCGTAAATGTAGACGTGTTAAGCAGAGTGTCATCACAGAAGAATTTAATGTGAGATGTGATGAGATTAAGTTTGGCTCCCTAGAATCACTAGTTTGGATGAATACTCATCTTTCTCATGTGGAAGATATCAATGCAACTTATATCTGTGCTACGAATAAAGACGTTACTCATTACAACAGACTTTATGTAAGATGTTTCAATGAAAGAAAGGCTTACAAGGCTATTGGTTCTGAGGCAACCTTAGAACTCGCAGTCGGCATGAGAGTAATTACGTTAAAGAATACTCGTACTTACAAAAATGGATCTTTAGGTACTATCACAGAGCTCTTAAAAGATGCAGTCAAAGTTAAATTTAACAACGGAAAAATCTATAAGGTTGGCTACGAAGTATTTGTAGATAGGGCTACAGGAATTACAATGTATCAGTTGCCCATTGCTGTTGCGGGGGCGCTTACCGTCAACAAGGCTCAAGGGCTCACTCTAGATGCAGTTAATATCGTACCAGGATTCTTTTCCGCAGGTGCTTTATATACTGCACTGACTCGATGTAAAAACATTGAGAATATTCATATCGTTGGTAATCTAAAGGTAAGAGATCTTCGTGTAGATATCGAAGCACTGAAGATGTGTGTTTAGTTTAAAATTAAAAAAATTATAAACCATTTAGGATGTGCAGGAAAATGTATTAAAAGCACTAAATTTTAAAAGTAAGGTCTTCGCAGTATTTGATTAAATGTGAACATTATAGCCATTTTTCACTTTGGGCTGGGCTATTATTTAAAGAAATTATAACAGATAAGAAAAAGAAGAGTAGGAGTTCTAAGTGTCACCGAAAATGTTAAACAAATTAGAATAGCTGTGTTGCATCAACTATTACCATCCAGTACTTACCAAGAAATCTTGCATTCTCAAAACTTCTCTTTCTAAGTAGTTTTTTTATCATACGCTTTCTGAATTTTTGCAGTTCTTCCGGATCAAGCTTCTCCAAACACTCATTAATTGTTACATAATGAGGCAAATATTCTTTCTCATCTTTTCCGAGAATAAGGCAGAGGTTACGTGCAC
>JAAYSY010000231.1 GCA_012518235.1 Bacteroidales bacterium | reverse complement strand
TTGGCCTTTTTGTTTGTTCTGTTTTTAATGATTTTTTATTTAGGACACCTCCTATTTAAACCGATATCCCTAATGAGTGATGCTAAGCTATGAGGTTGAACAATTAATATTCTTTATTGAATAGTATATATCCTTAAAATAATAAATATAGATTCATATTTGTAGAGTGAATAGCTAAATGGATTAACGATTTTTTGTATGAAGTCATAATCCAAATAGCTAAACAGATTATTTACTTTTATGTAAATAGAATTAGATAATTAGACCTTAAATGATGAAGAACACAAGTCAAACTAGTAATACATTCTATTTATTTGTATTGATGTCTTAAAGCAGTTTAGACCATAATATATGCTTCTAAATTAGTTAGTGCATTCTGTTTTATAATAACAGTTATTAGAGTATTCATTAATGCTTTCCTCTGTTATAATTCATAAAGGCTAAAATATAGTTCTATTACATGGAATTGAGTTTTTGAAAACTATAGAGGTGTAGATAAATATCTCTATTTAGATAACCTAAATGTTAACTATTAATAATGAATTATGAAAAAGAATGTTTTTTTGGGATTGAGTACGCTTCTCTTTCTTGTTCTTTTATGTTATCCAGATCATTTATTGGGTAAAAATAAAGTAGCAAAAGAGAGTGTAGTGACTCAAAGCAAATTTCAGGTAAAAGGTGTCATTGTGGATAATACAGGGTTACCTATCATTGGGGCAAATGTTATAGTAGAAGGAACATCACAAGGTACAATTACTGATATTGATGGGAATTTTACATTACAAGCATCAGAGGGTGACTACTTAGAGATTTCATATGTGGGATATGTTGCACAGCGTGTGGCTGTAAAACGGGGGGAATCAATAAAAATAACTTTGTTTGAGGACTTTCAGACATTGGATGAAGTCGTTGTTACAGGATTTGGTTTAGCTCAGAAAAAAGAAACCTTGACGGGTGCTATTTCAGTGGCTACTTCTGATGAAATTAGCAGATCTGTTTCATCGACAGCATCTGGAGCTCTAGTTGGTAAAATTGCAGGATTAAACACAAGACAGTCAGATGGTAGACCAGGAGCTTCTACTTCTATTTCTATACGTAATTTTGGTACACCTATGTACATTATCGATGGTGTTCAGTCGGATGAGGGACAGTTTAATAATATTGACTATAATGATATAGAATCTATCTCTGTTCTGAAAGATGCTTCGGCTGCAATATATGGAGTACAAGGAGCAAATGGTGTGATTGTTGTTAATACTAAAAAAGGAAGAAGAAATACAAAAAATACAGTAAGTGTGAATTCCTATTATGGATGGCAAACTCCATCAAACTTCCCTAAACCTGCAGACGCAGTGACTTATATAGAAAACTATATACAGTCCGAAACGCTTCAGGGAGTAACGGATTATACGTATACAAAAGAAGATTTAGAGAAATGGAAAGAAGGCAAAGAAAAAGGATATGTTCCTTTTGATTGGTATGATTTTATATGGGAAACCTCGCCACAGTATTATGTAAATGCTAGTGTGTCTGGGGGATCTGATAAAATCAACTATTATTTATCTGTTGGACACTTAAACCAAGATGCTGTAATAGTTAATTATGGAGGGTTTAAAAGGACTAATGTTCAAATGAACATTGATGCTGATATTACTGATCGGTTCAGAATTGGTGCTTCGATGAATGGTAGAATTGAAAAGAGAGTAAACCCAGGAGTTCCAGGGATGGATGACTATTGGTTGCCTAGATTTGGTACTTATAGAAACTTACCAACAAAGAGACCGTTTGCTAATGATAATCCAGATTATCCAACGATGACCTCTTCGAGTGCAGAAACAAACTTTGGCTGGTTAAACTATGAGTTAGCGGGTAAATATGAAGATACATGGCGTGTAGGTCAATTAGCAGCTAATGCTGAGTATGATATTTATGATGGGTTAAAAGCTAAAATGTTAGTAGGTTATTATTTGGGCTATCAAAATTTAAATAATCATGAATATACGTATAAATTGTATGATTATGATGCAGAGACTGATACCTATCCTGTAATCTTTGAGAACACGAATCCTTGGAGAGAAAGACGCGTAGGACATGTAGAACGTATAAATTCAAACTTTCAGTTAGCTTATAATAAAAGGTTTGGAGATCACCACATAGATGCTATTATGGGATTCGAAGCTTCAAAAATTGATACTCCTAGTGCTTGGTTACATTCTATACCTACAGCAAATTCACTGACTCTTATAGATTATGAAACTATGGATGAGTACGATGATCGAGGTAAAGAAACACAAACACGTATGGGTTGGCTATGGAAAGCGAACTATGATTATGCCAATAAATATCTCTTTGAGTTTACTGCTCGTTATGATGGTTCTTGGAAGTTCCCTCCTGGTGATCGTTGGGGCTTTTTCCCTTCAGCTTCTTTGGGATGGAGAATATCTCAAGAAGGATTTTGGCAAGATAGTAAACTTGCGAACTTCTTTGATGACTTAAAAATCCGCATGTCTTATGGACTTGTAGGAGACGATAATGTTGGCGGTTATGCACCTTTTGATTACATGTCAGGTTATAACTATAAATCGGGTGGTGGTGTTATTGATGGACAGTATGTTCTGGGTTCAGCGCCTAGGGGATTACCTGTAACGACATTATCGTGGATAGAAGCTAAAATATTTGATGTGGGTATTGATTTTGGATTCTTAAATAATCGTTTAACAGGTCAATTAGATTATTTTCGTAGAAAAAGAGATGGACTTCCTGCTTCAAGATATGATATTTTATTGCCAACAGAAGTTGGCTTTGGTTTACCTCAAGAGAACTTAAACTCAGATATGACTCAAGGTTTTGAAATGATTTTGAGATGGTCTGATTTCATTAGTGATTTTAAATACTCTGTGGGATTTAATATGACATATGCTCGTTTCTATGATTGGGAACAATATAAACCTAGATTCAGTAACTCATGGGATTATTATAGACACTCAATCAATAAACGTTTTGGATATGTAAACTGGGGTTTAACTGCTGATGGACAATTTAAGGATTGGGAGGAAATCGCAACTTGGCCCATAGATAATGATAGACAAGGAAACAAGACTCTTAGACCTGGTGATGTTAAATACAAGGATATAAATGGTGATGGTATAATTAATCATTTAGATGAAAGACCTATCGGTTATCGTGAAGGTTCAACTCCTAACCTAAACTTTGGCTTTAACTTCAACTTTGCATGGAAAGGCTTTGATTTAGGCTTTGATTTAACTGGAGGAGCACTATATTCTTTTTATCAAGATTGGGAGGCTAGGAATCCATTTCATGATGGAGGTAATAACCCTCAGTATTACATGAGTGATACTTGGAGATTAAAAGATATTTGGGATGCTGATAGTGAGTTAATAAAAGGTAAATATCCAACTTTACTGACAGGAAATAGCTCTCATAGCAATTATTGGAATAGTACATTTTGGAAGAAAAATGTAAGGTATATAAAGATGAGAAACTTAGAGTTTGGCTATACCTTGCCTAAGCATTGGGTACAAAAAGCTTCTTTACAGGATGTTCGATTTTATATAGCAGGTCAAAACTTATTTACTATTTCGAACTTACCAGATGTTGATCCTGAGCAAGCGGATAATAATATTCTAGGGTATCCTACAATGAAAATTATTAATATTGGACTAAATCTTAAATTTTAATAGAATGAAAAATAAAATATATATTCTTCTTTTAGGAGTTGCATTGCTATGTGGATGTAGTGGATTCCTAGATCAGAATCCAGACAAAATATTAACTGATGATCAGATTTTTAACGATGAAGTTATGTTGAAATCTGTATTGGCTAATTATTACAGTCGTGTAACATGGGGACAACATCATAATGATTCCTATTCTTACACTATTATTGATGAAGCTGCAAAGTTTGATGGGGGACCAGATCATCGTTCTACTTTTGAAGACGATCGATGGAGAGTCTACGATTATACCTTATTAAGAAACATCAATCAGTTTTTAAAGGGGTTACGAGAAACTAAAGCTTTAGATGAGGAAGCAAAAAAAGTGTATTTTGGCGAGGCTCGCTTTTTAAGAGCTTGGTGTTATTTTAATATGGTGCGAAGTTTAGGTGGCGTCCCTATTATTGATGATGAGGTGTATGATTATACACCTGGAATGAATGTTGAGGAGGAGCTTCAAAGACCACGATCAACAGAAAAAGAAACATATGATTATATTATCTCAGAGTGTCAAGAGATAGCAGATTTATTAACAGAGGAAAAAACAATAAACTCAGCAAGAGCAAATAAATGGACCGTTAAAATGCTTGAGGCTAGAGCAGCATTGTATGCGGCATCTATAGCTAAATATAATTCTTTAATGGTTGATCCTCTTAAGACGACTAATGGTTCGGTAGGTATATCTTCGGAGTTTTCAAAAGCATATTATACAACCGCATTGAATGCAGCAAAAGCTGTTATTAATGGAGGAGCTTATGAGTTACAAGACAAAAAAGATGATAAAGGAGTGAATTTTTATGAAGCAACTTCTGTAAAAGAGAATAATACAGAGGTGATTTGGGCTAGAGATTATATTTATCCTGGACAAACTACTGAATTTACTAAATTTAATATTCCTAAAAGTCATGCTGAAGATATAGATAATAGTTATGGAGGTCCTATTTTAAATTTGGTTGAAGAGTATGAATTAATAGAGACAGATAATCCTGGATATAAAGAAAAGATTAAAACAAAGGATGAAGATGGGAATTATATTTTTTATTCTTCAGCTGATGCTCCATTCAAAGATAGAGACCCTAGACTTTGGGGTACAGTGATTTATCCCGGAGCAGAGTTTAAAGGAACACCTGTTATTTTACAGGCAGGACAATTGAATAAAACAGCTAAGGGATGGAGCTTAAAAGTTGGTCCTTTAGATTCTAAAGATGAAAACGGAAATATAATTACATCATTTAATGGCCCAAGAGAGAGTAATGAGCAGTATATAAATAAAAGTGGTTTTTATTATAGGAAGTTTTTAGATGAGACACCACAGTCATCAACTCGTGGAAGAAACTCAGAGATGTGGATGCCTCGTTTTAGAATATCAGAAGCATATATGATAGCTTGTGAAGCTAGTTTTGAATTAGGACAGAATGCTGAGGCTTTGAATTATATAAATAAAGTGAGAGATCGCGCAGGTGTAAAACAATTACAATCTATTACTTTTGATAATATTGTACATGAACGACGTGTAGAGTTTGCATTTGAAGATCATCGCTATTGGGATCTAAAACGTTGGAGGTTAGCACATAAGGTTTGGACAGGGAATAATGACGATGAAAATGCAAGGCATCGTAGATTATGGCCCTATATGGTAGTTGCTCCTGGTGACCCTAATGATGGAAAATGGGTATTTATAGAAGACTTCTTATTTATGTCTCCAAATGCTCGTTATTTTAAAATGCAAAATTATTATAACTTTATAGATTTAGGTTGGATAAATAATAATCCTAAATTAGAAAAAAATCCATATCAATAAAAGAATGAAAATGAAAAAAATATTATTTATTACAATTATAGGTTTACTGCTAATTTCTTGTGGTAAAGATAATTATGATTCTCCTAGCTCTATCATTGAAGGAAAAATAACTTATCAAGGAGAGACGTTAGGACTTCGAGGGACAGGAGAAGCTATTAAATTGCAATTATATCAAGATGGTTATGATAAAAAAGACCCTGTAGCTGTATATGTAGGACAAGATGGCTCCTTTCGATCTGTGTTATTTAATGGGGAATATAAACTAGTAACTAGTGATAGAAATGGACCTTGGAAAAACTCACGAGATACAACCTATATTAGCTTGAAAGGAAAGGCTACTGTTGAACTTGAAGTGATTCCATATTTTACTATAACTAATGAGACTCTCAAGCTTAATGATAATAGTTATGAAATAACATTCGATATAAATCAGATTGTAAAAGAAGCAAAAATAGCAAAAGTTATTCTTCTGCTTAGTAAAACGACTTTTGTTGATGATGCTAATAACATTTTGCGCCAAGATATAACTGATAACATTAAGGTTGGTAATAATACTTTTTATGTTAATATATCAGATAATGAAAATGTGTCAAAAGCGAAAGCGTTATTTGGAAGGGTTGGAGTATTAACTGAGGGAGCTGATCAAGCTATATATTCTAAGATTGAGCGTTTGCGTTAATGATATTTCTTTTGCTAAAATTGCATCGTTTTTATATACTCGTATGAGTTTTAAACACACCTCTATTTTATGGAGGTGTGTTTTTTTTAATGTTTTTCCGGTATGTTAAAATTGCATTATAGGACGATCAAACAAGTTGCTTTTGATTACTATATTCAATTCAAATATTGATTTGAACAGCAGTTTTCCTTCATTGGTTTAGTATTTTTCTTTATATCAAGAATATATGTTCAAATTTGGTTTTTAGATTAGACGATAAGAACAGTCTGTTTTATTGTGTTGTAAAATCGACTAAATTATAAATCCATTATTTAAGTGGGATAATATAAATAAGATATTAAAAATTAAAAACATGAATCGATTAACTTATACACTCATCTTAGTGTGTTGTTTTACTTTAAGTGCTTTGGGAGGAAATCTATATACAAGTCCTCTTAAAACTCAGCTGCGTGCACCATCTGTTCCATTAATAACCTCTGACCCTTATTTGTCTATTTGGTCTCCTTACGATGAACTCACCAGTGGAAATACAGAACATTGGACAGGAACAGAGCATCCCTTGTTAGGAGTTTTGAGGGTAGATGGTAAAACCTATCGATTTATGGGTGAAGATAGACTAGAGCTTTCTACTATTTTACCTATGACAGATCAAAAGGCTTGGGAAGGTAGTTATACTTTTGAAAAACCTCATGAAGGGTGGATGAATCTTAATTATGATGATTCTACTTGGAAAAAAGGTAAAGCTGCTTTTGGTACAAAAGATTATGAAGGAGTTTCTACTCCTTGGAAAACTCAAGATATTTGGGTGAGAAGAACATTTGACTTAAATGATGATATTACAAATCGAGTGGTTATGCTAAAGTATTCGCATGACGATACTTTTACTTTATATTTAAATGGAGAGAAATTAGTACAAACTGACTATGAATGGAAAAGTGATGTTGTATTAGAATTAAATAAAGCAGTTAAGAAAAAACTGAAGAAGGGTACCAATGTGATAGCCGTCCATTGTGAAAATAATGCAGGAGGAGCTTTTGTTGATTTTGGTTTGTATTATGGGGATTCTAATGTTCCAATATTTCATCAAAAGGCAACTCAGCTTTCGGTAGATGTATTGCCCACACAAACCTATTATAGTTTTCAGTGTGGTCCAGTGGAGCTGAACTTGGTGTTTACTGCTCCTTTATTATTGAATAACTTGGATTTAATATCTACTCCTATAAACTATATTTCGTATGAGGTAAAAGCGCTTGATAAAAAAGCTCATGATGTACAGATCTATTTTGAAACGACTCCTGAGTTAGCCGTCCATCAAAATAGTCAACCTATAATGTCAAAGAAAGAATCTAAAGGAAATTTCAATTATTTAAAGGCAGGGACAATTGATCAGCCTATTACGAAGAGAACGGGTGATGCTACAAGAATTGATTGGGGGTATTTGTATTTAGCTTCAAACGCAAAAAGTGAAAGTGAAAGCTTGTTTTTAGGTGATTATTTTACAGCTAAGAATCAATTTAATACCAATGGAGTAGTAAGAAATTCAGAAACAGAGTTGATAACTCGATTTTCTAACGGAGATAAAATGCCTGTATTGGCTTATGTTAACGCATTAGGAGAAGTGAAGAAATCAGAGGATAAGTCGGGATTTGTAATGTTAGGTTATGACGATATTTACTCTATTGAATATTTTTATAAAAGAAGACCTGCTTACTGGAAGCATGAAGGTGATGTTACTATTTACGATGCTTTTGAAAGAGCAAATAAAGAGTATGCTTCTGTTATGGATCAATGTAGATCTTTTGATATTCAATTAATGAATGATGCTGAAAAAGCAGGTGGAAAAAAATATGCGGAACTGTGTGCTTTAGCTTATCGACAAGCTATCTCAGCGCATAAACTAATAAAAGATGAAGAGGGCAATTTGTTGTTCTTATCTAAAGAAAACAACAGTAACGGTTGTATTAATACGGTTGATTTAACCTATCCTTCATCGCCTTTATTTTTGCTTTATAATACAGAATTAATGAAAGGTATGATGACACCTATCTTTTATTACAGTGAGAGTGGAAGATGGAATAAGCCATATCCTGCTCATGATTTAGGAACTTATCCAATAGCTAATGGGCAGCAATATGGGGAGGATATGCCAATTGAAGAAGCTGGAAATATGGTGATACTAGCAATGGCAATATCTAAATTAGACAATGATGCCTCGTATGCTAAGAAACACTGGGATACATTAACTGAATGGGCTGAATATCTTGCTGAATATGGTTTTGATCCTGCGAATCAATTATGTACTGATGATTTTGCTGGTCATTTAGCACGTAATGCAAATCTTTCTGCTAAAGCAATTATGGCTGTGGCTAGTTATGCAGAAGTTGCAAAAATGTTAGGTAAAAATAGTGTCTATAGCACGTATCGAAAAAAGGCTAAAGAGATGGCTGTGGAATGGGAGATGATTGCTAGAGATGAAGCTCATTATATGTTAGCTTTTGGTAATGCTGGAACTTGGAGTCAAAAGTATAATATCATTTGGGATGTTGTTTTTGACTTAGATGTATTTCCTAAAGAAATTATTGAAAAGGAATTAGCTTTTTACTTGACTAAGCAAAATAAGTATGGCTTACCATTAGATTCACGAGCTGATTACACAAAGTCAGATTGGGTAATGTGGGTTGCTTCTTTAGCTGACTCAGAAGAGGTGTTTCAAGAGTTAATAGCTCCTATTTATAAGTATGCAGATGAAACAAACTCGCGTGATCCGTTAAGTGATTGGCATGATACTCATGATGCAAGGCGTATGAATTTTAAAGCTCGTTCAGTGGTTGGGGGATACTTTATGAAATTGTTAAAATATAAGATTGAAAATCAGGATAAATAAGCATCAATAAAAGTTCTCTTTTCAATTAGGGTTACAAAGATAAAAGACTTCAAGTTACTGAAGTCTTTTATCTTTTTTT
>JAAYSY010000230.1 GCA_012518235.1 Bacteroidales bacterium | reverse complement strand
GATAATTTAATAGGCATCCCCGTATGAACACGACCGACTTCCGTTTCATCTAAATCGCCCACAAAAATTAAATCATTCATATCAGCTACAATAGCAATGGTAGTTCCCTCATTAAAAGTATTCGACTGAATCACCGAGTTACCTACTTTTACAGGAACATCTAAAATCATTCCTGTGATAGTCGATCGGATTTGAGTATTGCTATACTGAGCTGTTTTAGAAGACATTCCCGTACGAATAATATCGTAGTTATCTTCCGCATTTTCTAACTCTTCTAAAGCTCGTTTATAATCCGCTTCCGATTGATCCATCTCTTCACGAGCAATAACTCCTTTATCAAATAGCATTTTTTGTCGCTCATATTCAGACTCAATGCGTTTTAAGTTGATTTTAGCTACATTCACTCTAGATTCAGAACTATTTAAGTCTATCATCTCAGGAACTACTTTTACTGTAGCAATAATATCTCCTTCTTTTACAAAATCACCTGCTTCTTTTAGAACAGATGAAATAATACCTGGAATTTGAGGCTTAATTAAGACCTCATCACGAGGAGCAACTTCCCCAGTTGCTACTGAAGTATTTTCTATAGTCCCCTCCTCTACTTCTACTATTTCATAGAATGTTTGCTTGGGCTGTGATTTATTCCATAACCAGACAAAAGTGCCAATAAACACTGCTCCAATTACAATAAACATCAGAATTCTAAGTAGTTTTTTCATTATTGTATATTGTTTTAATTTTTATATTTCTGTTACTCAATTTTATCAATTTAACTATCAATTTGCACCCTGCTTTTTTTAAGCTAGATAAGTGAATAATAGGTTATACCTCTATTCATCGCGTATAGCATCAATGGCTTTAATTTTCAGTGCTCTATAAGCTGGCATCATTCCCGATGCAATTCCTGCTACTATTAATATTACTATTGAAATAGTGGCCACTTTGAAAGAGATGAAAGGCTCAACAAAAAAGCTCCCATCTTGTCCTGATGAAGGAGTTATGGACATAGCCGAACTAATTCCCTCTAATACTAAAACACCAAATATAAAGCCAAAGACACCTGATATGGCTGTAAGCACAAAACTTTCACTTACAATCTGTAATACAATGGAGCGTGGTTTGGCTCCAATAGCCCTACGTACCCCAATCTCACGGGTTCGCTCTCTTACTGTAACCATCATAATGTTACTGATACCAATAACACCCGACATCAAAGCTCCTATTCCTACAATCCAAATTAAAAAATCCACCCCTAGAAACAAATTGTGAAATAACATGAATTGTTTTTCAATATTAAATGTGCGAAGTGCTCTTGTATCTGTAGGCGATATATTATTCGCTGTCTTTATAATACTAGAAACTTGATCTTCTACTGCAGAAACAGCTATTCCTTCTTTTGCAGTACAAGCTAAAAAATGTACCGTTTCTCCTTGGTTAAAAGCAAGTTGCATTGTTCTAAAAGGTATAAACACATTTTCTTCTGGACGACCACCTATTGATGCATTCGATTTAGGACTGATGACTCCAATGACCTGAAAATAAATTCCATTTAATCGAATGAATTGACCGACAGGGTCTTCATCAATATCGAATAGCGTTTCGTAAACCGTTTTACCAATAACACACACTTTACGAGCCTCCTGGTTATCTAATTCATTAATCACCCTTCCTTTTAGTAAATGCATCTGCTCAACCCTAAAATGATCGGCATAAACTCCACGATAACCATACGATCCTGACTTTCTACCCCGAAGAACATTCTTATCTCCCCCTCCACCAAAAAGCATAGGAGAGATTAAATCAACCGTATTGGCTCGTTGACGTATTAACTCTACATCACGATTCGTAATATTCCACCAACGACCCTTTCGATATCCTTTATAAGATTCACTCGTCTGTCCAGTATGAAAAAAACAAGAGTTCGTAGCAAAGCCATCAAAGTTTTTAGATAATCCACCTTGAAAAGCATTCCCCATCCCGATGAGAATAACCAACATAAAGAGTCCCCAGAATACACCAAAACCAGTTAAAACACTTCTTAGTTTATTCCGAGTAATCGTTGCCCATATTTCATTCCAGTTGTCTAAGTCAAACATGATTTCTTAATTATCTGGTTATTCAGCCCTCATAGCTTCAATCGGACTCACTCGTGTGGCTTGTACAGCAGGTATTAATCCTGCTATCACTCCACAAAATATTAAAAACAAAGTAGCTAAAGCCACAGTTACTAAATCAACTGTAGGGTCTTTAAACATTGTAGGTCCATCCGATGGCATTCCGTCTAACAGAGTAGAAACTCCCTCCGTAATGGCTACCCCTATTAATATGCCTATATATCCAGCTACTGTAGTAATCATTATTGATTCTAAAATGATAAGTTTTAATATAGAAAAAGGCTTTGCTCCCAATGCTTTACGTATACCAATTTCGCGCGTACGTTCTTTAACTGTAATAAGCATAATATTTCCCACCCCTACTACTCCTGCCATTAAAGAGGCTAATCCAATGATAATGACCACCAACGTAATGGCCGAGAACATACCTTGCATTTGCAACGAATCTTTTGCTGTATTCCAAATGTATAAAGCCGATAAATCGGTAGGCTCAAAATGTTGCATACTGCCTAAGCTTTGACGCAAGCGAGTAATAAACTCATCGTTAGCCTCTTCAGTGTCTAATCCACGAACGGTAAAATCGATTCGCCGAAATCCATACCCATAGCTATCTAATGTTTGTGCTGTAGTAAATGGAATATAAGCAGGAGGATTACTCTGTCCATCTTCATCTTCGTAGAGACCTACGATTTGATAAGTCAAATTATCTGCTATAACAAATTTACCCAGCGGATCATCTCCATCTGGAAATAGTACTTGAGCAATATCTTGATTTATTACAATGGCTTTACGACGTTGCTTAATATCTATTTCATTAATGAAACGACCTTTACTCGGTTGTATATTAAATATATGAGAGGCATCGGGCGATACACCGTTTAGATTCCAAGTACCATACTTTTCACCATACGTTAAAGTCACATTTTGATGAACCATAGCCGAAATGTACTCCACCTCGGGTACATGATTAGCTAAATAATTATATACTTTATTGTCAAACTTTATTTGACGCACTGCTGGCATACCTTTATAAGGTACAGAAGTCCAACCAGGCCAAATAGTTACTGTATTCTGTGCTCGACGCGAAAAATTAGATTGCACTCCATTTTTTAGCCCATTACCTGCTCCCAACAAAATAATAAGCATAAGAATTCCCCAAGCAACAGCTACTCCTGTAAGAAAGGTCCGCGCTTTATTCTTTTTTATGGTAGATGCTATTTCTCTAAACCAGTCAAAGTCGAACATTTTTCTATAGCTTCTTTAGGTGAGTGTTTATGAACGTCAATCGAACCAATTATACCATCTTTTATATGTATTACACGATCTGTAATGTCGGCTACTGCTTGTTCGTGGGTTACAATAATCATAGTAATGTTATTCTCTATGTTTATTTCCCTCAGTAATCGCATAACCTCTTTAGAGGTTTTACTATCTAAAGCTCCAGTTGGCTCATCGGCTAATATAATTTGGGGTTGGGTTATTAAAGCTCTTGCAATAGCCACCCGTTGTTTTTGTCCTCCAGACATTTCGTTAGGCATATGCTGTGCATGCGATTTGATCCCCATTTTATCGAGATATTCTAAAGCTAATTCGTTGCGTTTCCTTCTAGCTACCCCCTGATAATATAAAGGAAGAGCTACATTTTCCATTGCGTTCTTAAACGAGATGAGATTAAACGACTGGAAAACAAAACCTATTTTACGATTTCTAATTTCTGCTGCTTCATTTTCTGACTGATTTCCTATGAGTTTATCTCCTAAATAATAGGTTCCCGAATCGTAGGTATCTAACAAACCCAAAACATTGAGCAGTGTAGATTTTCCCGATCCTGAGGCTCCCATAATAGAGACAAATTCACCATCATTAATAGATAGATTGATACCTTTTAGCACGTGAAGTGGTGAGGCACCAAAATAGGTTTTATTAAGATCTGTTATTTCTATCACGAATTGAGTTGTTTTTCAGTATTTAATTATAGCCCTTTTTTATATCCCTAACAAAATTAATTAATAATTTATGATTATTGATAAAAAACACACAAATAAATTGATTTTGTAATCAAATATAACAACTGGTTATTAAAATCTATGAGTTCCATTGAACTACACTCCTTAAAAATATCCCTTTTTATTCATTTCAAACTATTTATAGTGCAACTACTTATAAGTCGCATCACAACAACTCCACAGGCTTAGATATTGAATTTTTATTGATTTTAATTAGTAATTCATGTTAATATTAAACGCCAAATAGTGACACTTTGAAACCTTATTAGCAAATTAAACTTCATATAATAATATTAATACACATATTCATAACAATATAAAACACGGAACCTGGGTTAATTTCTATTAATAATATTAAAAGAGTAAAACTATGGCAATAGACATAAGTAAAGTTTTTGAGAATAATGAAGAGTGGATAAAAGAAAAACTTGATGAAGATCCCAGTTTTTTTGACAATTTGAGTAGGGGTCAACAACCTGAGTTCTTATTTTTAGGATGCTCTGTTAGGATGCTCTG
>JAAYSY010000229.1 GCA_012518235.1 Bacteroidales bacterium | reverse complement strand
CCCCTTACTTTTTTCATTTATAAACCTATAAAATGGCAATTCTTTATGCTTGTTTCTTTAACTCTTTTAACTCTCTTATATCTTCTCCAGATGGAGCTTGATAAATACTTAATCCAAAATTAGGAACAGAAGCTAAAATATGATCAAACACATCTCCCTGAATACCTTCATACTCAGCCCAAACCGTTGTTTTCGTAAAGAAATATAACTCCATTGGAATACCATATTCTGTAGGTTGTAACTGGCGTACTAAGAAAGTAAATCCTTCCTGTTGTATCGATGATAATTGTTGTCTTAAATAAGCATCTATATAAGCTCTAAATATTCCTAAGTTAGTTTGACGACGCATGTTTAATTCACTCTCCCCTTTAGCAGGGTGTTTTTCATTAAACGCTTCTATTTCCTTTGCTTTTGACTCTAAATAAGGAACTAGACAATCTATCTTTTTGAACTCCTCTAACATCTCAGGCGTACAAAACTGAATACTACTTAAATCAATATTAATAGAGCGTTTTACACGACGACCTCCTGAATCTTGCATTCCTCTATAGTTCTGAAAAGAATCTTTTACTAAAGCATAAGGAGGAACTGTTGTTATCGTCTTATCAAAGTTTTGAACTTTCACCGTATTTAATGTTACCTCAATAACATTACCATCTAAATTATACTTTGGCATAGCAATCCAGTCGCCTACCCGTAACATATTGTTAGCAGATAATTGAATACCTGCGACAACTCCCAAAATACTATCTTGGAAAACCAACATCAATACAGCTGCAGAAGCACCTAGTCCTATAAATAAGTCTGAAGCATTTTTTCCTATTAAAACACTGATGATTATAATCCCTCCAATAAAGTAAACAATAGTTTGTCCTGTCTGTAACAATCCTTTAAGTGGCCTATCTTTAAACTCCTCTTTCATGCTATAAATATCGAATACAGCAGCAAGAACAAAGTTTATCATGCGAATAACCACATAGATTATATAGGCATAACAAAGACGACTAACCAATGTCAGGACTGTAGCCTCTTTGGTAAACATCATAGGAATCAAAGACAGAATTAAAATAGGTGCAATAATACGCAATAAGACTCCAAATATTTTCTTATTTACTAGAATCTCTCCTACCGTTGCAGATTTAACTTTCTTACTTATCCGGTCCATTGCTTGCAATACAATGACACGAACTATAGCTTCTACTAAAAAAGCTAATCCAATGATTACAATTAATAAAATAAGTCTATCTACTCGGTCAACCCAAGCCTGACTCATACCCAGTGAGAGTAAAAACTCATTTAATAACTCAATTATTCCACTCATATATCTTTTATTTTTGATTATTTATTTTAAGAACAAATTAAATTCTCAATATTTTCTTAAACCTTTTAGCAAAGGGCCTCACAAATGTAACAGATAAGAACAAATATAGTATTTAATTGATTCTTTTATGCTTAACTTCGCTGAAGTTTTATGAAAAAGATAGAAACATATAACGAAAGAAGTTATAAGGGTCACCTTACAGTCTTATTGGCTAACATTATTTGGGGACTTAATGCACCTATTGCAAAAAATGCATTAAATCATTTTTCAGCATTTAGCGTAACTACATTCCGAATGGTAGGTGCAGCCTTAGCCTTTTGGGGTCTGTCTTTTTTTCTACCAAAAGAAAAAACAGCCAAAGAAGATCGGATACGTATTTTTTTTGCATCACTTTTTGCTATTGTATTTAATCAAGGCTTATTTATTTTTGGACTTTCCAAAACATCCCCGATAGATGCTTCAATAATAACTACGACAGCTCCCATAATCACAATGATTGTATCAGCTATTTTCTTAAAAGAACCTATTACCAATAAAAAGATTTTAGGTGTAATAGTTGGAGCTATAGGTGCTATTACCCTTATATTAAGTGGACAAGCCAACACAGAAAGTATCAGTAGTGGAGTTGGAAATATATTAATACTAACAGCACAATTCAGTTTTGCTATGTACCTAACACTATTTAGAGATCTTATAACAAAATACTCTCCTGTAACAATTAGTAAATGGTTATTTCTTTATGCTTCTCTTTGTTTTTTACCGCTATCATACAATGACTTATTAACCACACACTATAACAATATTACTACTAATGCATGGTTACAATTAGGTTTTGTGGTTTTTGGTGCAACTTTCTTATCCTATTTACTTATTATGACGGCACAAAAAATGCTTCGACCCACTCTAGTCAGTATGTATAACAATGTACAACCCATAGTAGCAACACTTCTAGCATTAGCTTTAGGAATGGATAAAATGGGTTGGGATAAAGGAGTTGCAATTATGCTAGTGTTTATTGGAGTTTATATTGTTACACAAAGTAAATCAAAATCCGATCTCAAAAACACACCATAAAACTACTACTTTCTATCGATGGTGTGTTTGAGAAAAGTAAGTATCCAATAAATTATTTGCAGCTTGAAAACAAGTTATTTTACCCTGTTTCACTTCTTTTTCCTGCTCTGCTAATAAAGATTCAATCTCCATATTATTATAAAAATGACTTCTTAGTTTTTCATTTATTGTTTCATACATCCAAAACATATTTTGTTCGTTCCTACGAATATCAAAATAACCATTTGCTTTTACAAAGTCCTGATAGGCAAAAACCATATCCCAGACCTCTTTAATTCTCAAGTTATAAAATCCAGAATAAGTAAGGACTTTTGGAGTCCATCCCGAATCAGAAGGAGGAAAAAGATGTAAGGCATTTCTAAATTGTGTAGCTGCTAATTCGGATTTCTGTATATTATCACCATCTGCCTTATTTATAATGATACCATCTGCCATCTCCATAATCCCTCGCTTGATACCTTGAAGTTCATCTCCAGTTCCAGCTAGTTGAATTAACAAAAAGAAATCTACCATAGAATGAACTGCCGTTTCACTTTGTCCTACGCCAACCGTTTCTACAAAAATAGTATCATAACCAGCAGCTTCACATAAAATAATAGTTTCTCGTGTTTTACGAGCAACACCACCTAAAGAACCCTCCGAAGGACTAGGTCTAATAAAAGAACGCGGATGAACAGACAATCTTTCCATTCTGGTCTTATCACCCAAAATACTTCCTTTACTTCTTTCACTACTAGGATCAATAGCTAAAACAGCTAATTTTCCTCCTCGTTCTAACACATGTAAGCCAAAAGTATCGATAGATGTACTTTTACCAGCACCAGGAACTCCACTAATTCCAATTCTATAAGAATTCCCAGCATAAGGTAAGCACTTTTCAATAACCTCCTGTGCTAAAGCATAATGCTTGGGGTTGACACTTTCTATTAGTGTAACGGCTTTACTTAAGAGTGCAACATTCCCTTTTCGAATACCCTCAACATATTCTGATACGGTATGAATTGACTTTCCTCTTCGCTTCCTTTTTTTATAGTTAGGATTAACCGATGAAGGTTGAGGAACTCCAGCATTCACAGCTAAACCTTTGTATTGATTCTCATTTTCAGGATGATGGCTCATATCATACTCCTTTCTTATTGTTTTATAGTAATTTCCTCTTTAGAATGTATCGGATCATTTGTTATCAACAACACTTTCTCTTTTTTGAAAAGATTATTCACATCATTTTCAATAGTTATTTTCAATTTTCCTCGTTGCCCTGGTTGAATACTTGTTTTATTTAATTGCACTTTTACCGATGGATGAAATACTTGCACTTTTAGTATCTTCAATTCCGCGTTTCCTTGATTAGTTAGCTGAATTGTTTTAGACACCTTACTCTTCTTCTGCAAATCAGCACTAAAATCCAACTCAGTTACTGAAAACCTGAGTTGAGGTGAAACACTTGTATTTAATGGCAATTTTGGTAATAGAGTATACTGCAATGAAAACTCATTATCAGGCCCAACCTTATCTCCCGAGAATCGTGAAAGATAAACGGGTTTATTATAATGTCCATACTCACGAACCGCTTCTGGATTTAAAGTCAAAGTTATAAGTCCTTTTTCTCCTTTCTGCAAAATATCAGGCTCTGCATTCATTTCAATATACGATGGAAGATGCATCAACATGGGCCGATACGAATTCTTTTTCTGATTAACAATATTCAAAACAATGACTTGTTTCTCTCCATTCCGATTTTCTGGAAAGACCAATTGTTTTTTATCAACTAAGATATCTCCTATTTTATAAGGATGTGTTCTTGAAAAATCGGTAATCTCTTGCACAACCTCCCCAGTAAAATAAAGATAGACCAAGCTAGGATCTGCATTGCTATATAT
>JAAYSY010000038.1 GCA_012518235.1 Bacteroidales bacterium | reverse complement strand
CTAACATAGATTGAATAATATCCTGACTTCTATCTCTATTTATTAAGTTAAACAAAGGATGTAATGCTCTATAGGTATCCCAAACAGAAAAAACAGTATAGTTTGTAAAATCTTCGGCTTGATGTAAATTATGATCAATTCCACGATACATACCATCCACATCCATATACACTGATGGATTTATCATTGTATGATATAAAGAGGTATAAAACATCGTTTTCTGGTCTTCCGTTCCATCCATTTCAATGACGGATAATTCTTTATTCCACTTCGCATTAGCGAGAGAAACCAATTCATCAAAAGATTTATCTTTTGTTTCTGCCTTTAAGTTCTTTAGCGCTCCCTCTGTACTTACAGCAGATAATGCAACACGTATTTCCAATTCTGGATTTTCATTTTCCTCAAATTCAAAATGAGTAATAATCCCTCTTCCTCCCATTTCAGGAAAATTGTTATATAAATCAAATTTCCTCCAAAACCCTACATACTTTGGTTTTTCCACATCACGGTATCCAAAACTTTTGATGGGTTGAGAAAGCTCTATTGCAAAATAGGTATAGTTTACTCTAGACCAACCATTAGTTATTCTATAACCTGTTAATAAAGTATCATTTTCAACTCTCAGTTGAGACCACAACACCTTTCCATCGTAGTTATAAATACCTGCAGCTAAATCTATTATGAGTTTTTTATCCTCCCCTTGAGGGTACGTATATTTGTGTATACCAGCTCTTTCTGTCGCAGTAAGCTGTGCTCTCACCTTGTAGTCATCTAGTTCAACCTCATAATAACCGGGTTTAGCAAACTCTTTTTCATGAGAATACCTAGAACGATATCCCGCATCAGGATTATCTGCAGTTCCTGGATTAAGTTTTAATTCCCCAGTAACTGGCATAATTAAAATATCTCCTAAATCTGAGTGTCCAGTTCCACTAAGATGGGTATGACTAAAACCTACAATAGTAGTATCATCATACTGATATCCTGCACAATACTTATATACATCACCTGTATAAACACCATTAACACTATGAGGTATTGTATCCGTATCTGGACTTAATTGTACAATCCCATGTGGAACACAAGCACCAGGAAACGTATGTCCCATCTTAACCGTTCCAATCATAGGATTTACAAATGATGTTAATTCTTGGGCTTTCATTTGAATACTACATAAAAGTAAAATGAAAATGAATAAGTGTTTTTTCATGTTTTTGTTTATTTCTTTTTTGTTCAGTTATGATCAACAATGAACTACTACATATATTATTTAATATCTAAAGGGTATTCATCAAAAGCATATAAAATAGTAGATAAATATCTTTCCCCCGTATCAGGAAGTAGTACAACAATTGTTTTCCCCTGATTCTCTTCTCGCTTAGCTAGTTCTTGAGCCGCAAAAAGTGCAGCCCCAGACGATATACCAACCATTAAACCCTCCTTTTGAGCTACCTCACGACTCGTTGCTATAGCCTCATCATCGCCTACAGGAAAAATCTCATCTACTACTGAGTTATCATAAATTTTCGGAACAAAACCTGCACCAATACCTTGTAGCTTATGAGGTCCTGATTCCCCTCCCGATAAAACGGGTGACCCTTGAGGTTCAACAGCAACAATTTTTATGTCTTTATTCTTTTCTTTTAAGGCCTTACCCACACCACTGATGGTTCCTCCAGTACCAACTCCTGCAACAAATAAATCAACATTTCCTTTTGTATCCGACCAAATTTCTGGACCTGTAGTTTTATAATGTATCGCAGGATTTGCAGGGTTTTCAAATTGCTGAAGTATAACAGAACCCTTTATCTCTTTTTGTAAATCTTCGGCTTTTTGGATTGCTCCTTTCATGCCTTTTGTGCCAGGTGTTAATTCTACTTTTGCACCTAAGGCTTTCACTAAATTCCTGCGTTCAACACTCATCGTGTCAGGCATAGTTAAAATTAACTTATATCCTTTAGCTGCAGAAACAAAAGCTAATCCAATCCCAGTGTTACCACTTGTAGGCTCTATTATAGTAGCTCCTGGCTTTAAGACCCCATTATTCTCAGCGTTCTCTATCATAGAAAGAGCCACTCTATCTTTTACACTACCTAATGGATTAAAATACTCTATTTTAGCAAGAAGTTTAGCATTCAATTTTTTTCCTTTGCTAAAATTATTCAGTTCCATTAAAGGTGTACCCCCTACTAACTCGGTTAGGTTTTTTGCTATCTTACTCATAGGTGTTTATTTTTAATGATTGTTTTATAGATAAAATCAAAGATACTAAGATTACCCAACCTTAATTACAAAATCAGCTAATTTTGAAGGTCTATAATCTATTTATAGATGATTATTTGTTATCTTTGTCACCTTATAGATTGTAACCTATCGAGTTATCATAATGAATACAGCAGATTTCACCTCCATTATTACAAAAACAGTTGATGAATTATCAAAAAGCGAATCTTATCAAAACCTATTTCATCAACATAAAGATGGAGAGCCTTTACCATCGTCAAAAATATTATATAAAGTCATTGAGCTGTTACGTTCTATTCTGTTTCCAGGATATTATGGTAACTCAACAGTCAACAGCAGAACACTAAAATATCATATTGGAACAAACGTAGAACACCTATTTGATTTACTAAGCGACCAAATACTTGCAGGTATCTGCTTTGAAAAGGGAAAAGATTGCTTTGAAACCATTGAAACCAAAAGAAAAACAGCTTCTACACTGGCGGCCAAATTCATTGCAACTTTGCCTTCAATGAGACAGATACTATCGACTGATGTAAAAGCAGCCTATGATGGAGACCCTGCGGCTAAAAGTATTGGCGAAGTTATTTTTTGCTACCCTGCTATAAAAGCGATTAGTAACTACCGTATAGCACATGAACTGCTTAGGTTAGACATACCATTAATTCCAAGAATTATTACTGAAATGGCCCATAGTGAAACAGGAATTGATATTCACCCTGGAGCAAAAATAGGCAGTCATTTTACTATAGACCACGGCACTGGAGTAGTTATAGGAGAAACATGTATTATAGGAAACCATGTAAAGCTATATCAAGGGGTAACATTAGGTGCTAAAAGCTTTCCATTAAATGAGGAAGGACAACCTATAAAAGGAATTTTAAGACATCCTATATTAGAGGATTTTGTTATTGTATACTCCAATGCAACAATTTTAGGACGTATTACAATTGGTCAAGGGGCTGTTGTTGGAGGAAACATTTGGGTTACTGAAGATGTACCACCTAACGAGCGCATTGTACAGGTTAAGAAAAACGATTAATTTAATAAAACATTCACTATAAATCAATGAATACTTCATTTCCAATGATTGCAAAAACGTTCCAAGGTTTGGAAGAGGTTTTAGCAAAAGAACTTACTCAAATAGGAGCATCTAGCATTGAATTAGGCCGACGTATGGTCTCTTTCTCTGGAGATAAGGAAACTCTTTATCGTGCCAACTTCTGTTTACGAACTGCTATACGTGTTTTGATTCCCATCCATGAATTCACTGCTGAAAATCCAGATCAAGTCTATAATGAAATTAAGGCTATGGATTGGAGTCAATATTTAAACACTAGAAAATCATTTGCTATAGACTCCGTTGTTTTTAGTGAAAAGTTTAGACACTCTAAATTTGTTGCATATAGAGTAAAAGATGCTATTGTAGATCACTTTAGAGAGCGTGAAGGAAAACGTCCGTCGGTACGCATTAACAACCCTGATTTATCACTTAATATTCACATTGCTGATACTACTTGTACACTTTCGCTTGATTCTTCTGGAGAGTCACTTCACCGAAGAGGTTATAGACAAGAGGCCACTATTGCACCATTGAATGAAATTTTAGCCGCTGGTATCATTTTACTAACAGGGTGGAAAGGAGATTGCGATTTTATTGATCCAATGTGTGGATCGGGAACTTTTCCAATTGAAGCTGCACTGATAGCACGTAATATTTCACCCGGTATTTTCAGAAAACAATTCGCCTTTGAAAAATGGGCTGACTTTGATCAAGACTTATTCGACTCAATATACAATGATGATAGCCAAGAAAGGGACTTTAATCATAAAATATATGCCTACGATATAGATCCTAAAGCGGTTGAAATTGCTATTCAAAATGCTAAAATGGCGGGTGCAATAAAAGATATTGAATTTAAAACTCAATCTTTTCAACACTTTGAACAGCCTGAGCAAAAATCAATTTTAATAACTAACCCACCTTATGGAGAAAGAATTGCTCCTAGAGATTTAGAAGGACTCTACAACATGATTGGGGAAAGACTAAAACATGCTTTTACAGGAGGTGAAGCTTGGGTTTTATCTTACAAAGAGGAGTGTTTTGATAGTATTGGACTAAAACCTAGTGGAAGAATGAAGCTCTTTAATGGTCCACTAGAGTGTGAGCTTAGAAAATATGAAATTTTTGACGGTAGTTACAAGGGTTTTCGTGAGGATGGAGGCAAGAGAACGTCTTTTAAAAAGAAAAAATACTTCTCCTCTAATTCTGACAGAAAAGGAGGGAGACCACAACAAAAAAACAGATCCAATAAAAACAGTTATCAATCAAATAGAGGAAAAAGAAGAGACTATGAAAATTAAAAAACAGTTATTCTGTCTTTTATTTATTTTAACCAGTACCTTTTTATCTGCACAAGATTTAAAGACCCCTACATTGAGTCATCTAATCCCCGGAGGAAGCAATTATCTTGCTGTGGAAAATTTATACTCCATCAGCTGGTGGGGTGATTTCTATATTATTCCCTCTCATGAACAACTAAACATACACCAGGCAAGCACGGGAGAGAAAAACCTCATTATAACTAAAGACTCACTAAACTCTAACTTACCAGAAGAGGATCATACATCAAGCATGTATAGGGTTTCGCTACCTTGGGCAAAAGAAAAAAAATTGCTTATTAAAAACAGTGATACTTATATTATATACGATTGGGAAAACAGAAAGTTGGTAAGAAAAATAAACTTTCCTAAAAGCTCTGAAAATATTGACTTTCACACCACAAGTAGAAATGTGGCTTATACTATTAAAAACAACTTATACGTAAATGATAAAAGAATAACAGTAGAGCCCGAAGGTGTTGTTTGTGGAAAAAGTGTTCATCAACAAGAATTTGGAATTAACAAAGGTACATTTTGGAGTCCTAAAGGAAATCTTTTAGCATATTACAAAATGGATGAAAGAATGGTAACCACCTATCCACAAGTGGATGTTACTACTCGCATTAGTACTGTTAATAATGTTCACTATCCTATGGCTGGAATGAAAAGCCATAAGGTGTATGTGGGCATATATAATGTAACCTCTGATCAGTTTATTTATCTTAACACAGGAGACCCAACCGATAGATATTTCACCAACATAAGCTGGAGTCCTGATGAAAAGTATCTCTATCTTATTGAATTAAACAGGGCTCAAAACGCAGCAAAGCTGTGTCAATATGATGCTCACACAGGAAATCTCGTCAAAGTATTAGTAGAGGAATCTCATTCTAAATATGTAGAACCCCAAAACCCGATAAGCTTTCTTCCATGGGATAGTAGTTTATTTATTTATCAGAGTGAAAAAAGTGGATTTAATCACCTCTATTTGTATAACACAAATGGAGAACTAATAAGACAACTCACTACGGGAGATTGGTTGGTACAAGAATTAATTGGGTACAATACTAAACGAAAAGAAATTATTTATCGTAGTACTGAAATTTCTCCTTTAGAGTCGCATATATATAGTGTAAATGGAAAAGGTGAGCGTAAATTATTAAATGAAGAAGAGGGGGTACACAATGCCCTTCTAAGTGAATCTGGAGATTTTTTCATTGACTATTATAGTAATCCTGCATCTCCTAGATCTATTGAATGTGTTTCACTTACAAAAAAGGAAAAACACACATTACTTAAAGCCAAAAACCCGCTTGATGGATACTTAGAGCCTACCATAGAAGTAGATACTCTATTAGCTGCAGATAACAAAACGCCTTTATACTATCGGATGGTTAAACCTGCAAATTTTGACCCTAACAAGAAGTATCCTGTTGTTATTTACGTTTATGGCGGTCCACATGCACAAATGATTACCAAAAGTTGGCAATGGGGAACTAGAGGTTGGGATATATATATGGCTAATAAAGGATACATTGTTTTTACCCTTGACAACAGGGGGAGTGATAATAGAGGGTTAAACTTCGAAAATTGCACCCACAGACAATTAGGTGTTTTAGAAACCGAAGATCAAATAAAAGGTATTGAATGGTTAACACAGCAATCCTTTATTGACTCTTCAAGAATAGGAGTCCATGGCTGGAGTTATGGAGGACACATGACGCTATCACTATTGTTGAGACATCCAGACCTTGTTAAAGTGGGAGTAGCTGGAGGACCAGTAGTAGATTGGTCATACTATGAAATAATGTATGGAGAACGCTATATGGACAGCCCACAAAGTAATCCTGAAGGGTACGCAAAGACAAATATGAAAAACTTTGCTGATAACCTAAAGGGCAAACTATTAATCATACATGGTGGTATTGATGGTATATGTGTTCCTCAACACACTTACTCCTTTTTAAATGCTTGTATAAATGCAGGAACTTATCCAGACTTATTTATTTATCCTAATCACGAACATAATGTTATTGGCAAAGATAGAGTCCATCTGCATGAAAAGATAACAAGATATTTTGAAAATAATTTATAACTATATATTCGTTTTATAACTAAATTAATTATGAGACTTTTACTATTAGGTTCTGGCGGTCGTGAACACGCACTAGCTTGGAAAATTGCACAAAGCCCCACTTTGAAAAAACTATTCATAGCCCCTGGTAATCCAGGAACTGCTACTGTAGGAGAGAACGTAAATCTCTCAATCACTGATTTTGAAACAGTGAAAAAATGGAGTTTAGAGAATAAAATAGATATGGTTGTTGTAGGCCCAGAAGACCCTTTAGTAAAAGGTATCTATGATGCTTTTCAAAACGATAATAAAACGAAACACATTGCAGTTATAGGCCCATCCAAAGATGCAGCACAACTTGAAGGAAGTAAAGAGTTTGCAAAAGCTTTTATGCAACGGCATAATATTCCTACAGCTAAGTATAAAAGTGTTACCAAAGACAATATAGAGGAGGGACTTTCATTCCTTCACTCATTGGAAGCACCGTATGTACTTAAAGCAGATGGTTTGTGTGCTGGCAAAGGAGTTTTAATTATAGACACACTCGAAGAAGCTGAAAAGGAACTAAATGAAATGCTATCAGGTCGTTTTGGTGACGCAAGCCAAACTGTAGTTATTGAGGAGTTTCTATCAGGTATAGAATGTTCTGTTTTTGTGTTATCTGATGGAACAAATTACAAAATACTACCTGTAGCTAAGGACTACAAACGAATAGGTGAAGGAGATACAGGCTTAAACACTGGAGGCATGGGAAGTATTACACCCGTTCCATTTGCCGATGAAACCTATATGGAAAAAGTGAGAGAACGCATCATTGAACCTACTGTAAAAGGACTCAAAAAAGACAATCTTATCTACAAGGGATTCATATTTATTGGTCTTATTAAAGTAAATAATGAGCCTTATGTAATAGAATACAATGTTCGCATGGGTGATCCAGAAACAGAAAGTGTAGTTCTTCGAATTAAAAGTGATTTGCTCGACCTACTAAAAGGAGTCGCTAATGAAAATCTAAAAACAAAAGAAATAGAACTAGATAAAAGATCTGCTGCTTGTGTTGTGATGGTCAGCGGAGGCTACCCTGAAGAATTCCAAAAAGGATTTGCTATTAAAGGACTAGAAAAAGCCGCTAACTATCCAGATAGTTTTATTTTTCATGCAGGGACCAAAACAAAAGAGGAAAACATTGTAACTAATGGAGGCAGAGTTCTTGCAATCTCTTCTTATGGAGATAACAAGGAACAAGCATTAGCAAACAGCTATAAGTTAGCACAAGAATTAAACTTTGAAGGCAAATACTATAGAGAAGATTTAGGCTTCGATTTATAAAACAAAACCATTAATAACGTGAGGGGAAATCCATTACAAAAGAGAAAAAACTTAGGACGCTCAATATTTGGCATCTCATTACTTGTCTCAGGACTTTTCTGGGTTGCTGCCCTTTTTTTCTCTCCCCCTCCACTTCCTACAACAAGTTATTTACCTGATTTCTTTCACAAAATACCTTTTGAAGTATCAAAAGGTGTTGCTTTAGGTATCTATCTAACCCTAGGATATTTACTAATTCCTCTAAACAACAAGTTTGGACTTATACAGATAAAAGCATCTTTGCAAACTTCTGTTTTTTTCTTTTTTATATCAGCCTGCCCAAATTTACAAAAAATCCAATTTGGAGCAATTCTTCCATTCTTTCTTTTGGGTAGTCTTTATACCCTTTTTAAAAGTTATCAAGTCAAAGAGTCGAGTAGTAACCTATTCCGTGCTTTTCTATACCTTGGCTTAGCTAGTTTATTTATTCCACAACTTTTATTTCTAGTTCCTATACTTCTTCTTGCAGCTATCACTCTTCAAACATTAACTGTTCGCAGTTTTTTTGCCTCCCTATTTGGTTATTTACTTCCCTATTGGTTTCTATTTACTTTTGCATTTGTTACACAACAAATGGACTTTTTTTATGACCCCATCAAAGAAGCAGTTAGATGGTATCCAGACCAAATAGACTTAGCTATTGGGATTGGACCTCTGTTAACTACTCTTTATATTATAATTATGTTTACTACAAGTACTATATATTATCTAATTACAAGACATAGAAGCAAATTAAGTACTCGCGCATTTTTAAGTGTTATTATTACTATATCATTAGCTCTTTTATTACTTATTATCTTACAGCCTATTCATCTATCAACACTATTTCCTAGTCTGTTAATTGGAGTTAGTATTCTAGTAGCACACTTCTTTGCTTTAACTAAAGGTAAAGTGGCTAACACATTCTTTGCTTTTTCAGCTATTGGATTGTTAGCTATTTTTATATTTAATTTATGGACACATTTATAGCCTTTTTAATTGATTGGGGTTATTGGGGGATGTTTATTGCTTCTCTTTTAGCTGGATCAGCATTTCCTTTTAGCTCGGAGGTTATTCTGCTGGGCTTGCTACACCCATCTATTGGATTAAATGCAACATTATGCGTACTCACAGCAACAATAGGAAATACTTTAGGTGGTATGACATGCTATTCTATTGGAAGGGCAGGAAAATTGGAATGGATAAAAAAAATATTCAAGGTTTCAGAACAGCGACTTCAAAGCATGGTGAAGTTTCTCAATAAAAGAAGTGCATTCATGGCTTTTTTTACATTTTTGCCAGGATTGGGTACAGTAATAGCCATTACCTTAGGGTTTCTGAGAAGCCACATTGGAGTAGTTATTATTAGTATGTTTACTGGTAAACTTTCAAGATATATTGTTGTAGCTATGGCTGCAAAAGGAATATTTTCGTATTTTGCCTAATATGGACAAGAAAAACATTATAGTTAAGGAAACGGATGATGGTAGCAAAACATTTTTTGTTCCTTCATTAGACGAACACTATCACTCTGTAAAAGGCGCATATACAGAGTCTAAACACATATATATAGACTACGGATTTAATTCTTTTAATCTAAAGAAACTATCTGTTTTAGAAATAGGTTTTGGAACAGGATTAAACACATATCTTACAGCTATAGAGGCTGAAAAAAGAGAGATAAAAACAGACTATACTACTCTAGAAAAGTATCCATTAAGTTGGAGCGAAATAAATCAACTAAACGAAAAACCAAACGATTTATACCAAACCATTCATACCAGCTCTTGGAATCATACGATCAAACTAAGTCCTAAATTCTCTTTGCTAAAGATACAAGCGGATTATACAAAAGAAATATTCAACTTACCAGAAGCAAACTTCGATTTGGTTTATTTTGATGCTTTTGCTCCAGAAAAACAACCCAATATGTGGCAAGAAGAACTATTTCAACGTCTTTATGTTATTATGAAACCCAATAGTAGGTTAACAACCTATTGCGTTAAAGGAGCAATAAGAAGAATGATGCAACGATGTGGGTTTGAGGTTAAAAGACTACCAGGACCTCCTGGAGGTAAAAGACAAATTCTATGTGCCATAAAAAATGAATAAAACAAAATATGAATAAAATAATTTTCACTCTATTTACTAGTCTTCTATTATTAGGAGCTTCTTGCTCATCACCACAAAAGAAGAGTGCTACACAAATTACAGTTACCATAGAACCAATACGCTACTTTACGGAAGTTTTAGTGGGAGATTTGTATGAAGTATCTTGCATGGTTCCTAAAGGGGCTAGTCCAGAAACTTATGATCCAACCCCACAACAGCTAATTGATTTAACACATAGTCAAGCCTTATTTTATACTGGATATTTAGGTTTTGAGCAGTTATGGATTGATCGATTACAAAGTAATGCCCCTGAAACTCGATTTTTTAATCTATCTAAGCAAATCGATTTAATACATGAAGGAGTAATGGAGCATCATGGACATCAACACTTAGGTGGTATTGAACCTCACCTATGGAATTCCCCTAAAAATGCCCTTGTCCTAATTGAGAACATTTATAATGCTTTATGTTCTTTGGACTCAACTCATATAGAACACTATAAATTAAACTACGAAAAAGAGAAACAAAGAATTATAGAAACTGATCAAAAGATAAAATCTATATTATCGCAACCTGGTACATCTAAAAGCTTCATGATTTATCACCCTGCTTTAACCTATTTTGCTCAAGCCTATAATCTAACACAACTGAGTATAGAAGAAGAAGGAAAAGAACCTTCACCAAGTCAACTCAAAAAGTTATTAGACCAAGCGACAGAATATCAAGTGAAAATAATATTTATTCAACCCGAGTTTGATATAAAGAATGCAAAAATGATAGCTAATGAAATTGGAGCTAAGATTGTTCCAATTAACCCCCTCTCTTATAATTGGCATGAAGAGATGATCAATGTAGCTAAAGCTTTAAATTAACGTCAATAGATTAAAGGTATATGCTCACAGAAAAAGAAAATAAAGGAGAGAAACTTGTTAGAATAAATAAACTAGATGCTTTTTATGATAATAAAAGAGTACTTCATGATGTAGATCTTACAATTTACAAGAATGACTTTTTAGGTATTATAGGTCCTAATGGAGGAGGAAAAACCACCTTGATTCGATGCATCCTTGGGCTACATAATCAATTTACTGGAACTATAAGTTACTTCAAAAATAATGAACCCACAAAAAAACTGACTCTAGGGTATCTTCCTCAATACAATAGCATCGATAAAAACTTCCCTATTTCGGTTCAAGAGGTTATTGCATCAGGATTAAGTGTTACTCTATCCTTAACAGAAAGAATAAGCCCTTCACATTGGCAAAAGGTTATGAATGTTATTGAACAAATGGGACTGACAGAGTTTCAAAATAGACCCATTGGAAAACTTAGTGGAGGTCAATTACAACGCACTTTATTAGGAAGAGCTATCGTTTCTAATCCTGATCTTCTCATTTTAGATGAACCTAGCACCTATATTGATAGAGAATTTGAATCAAAACTATACGAATTGCTACAAAGCATAAATAAGCAATGTGCTATTGTACTCGTTAGCCACGACATTGGTACAGTATTACAACAAGTTAAATCAATAGCTTGTGTAAATGAGAATTTAGATTACCACCCAGATACCGAAATTTCAAATCAGTGGTTAGAGGAAAAGTTTCATTGCCCCATAGAGCTACTCGGGCATGGGAACATACCCCATAGAGTACTTAAAAATCACACTTAAATTTCAGATAATAAGATGTTTATATTTATTAATATATATAAAGAATTCTACGATCTATCGTATTTTTCAAGTTCTTATTCCCTAACTTTAACACAATTCATTATCTTTGTACAATTCAAAAACACACTACGCACTAACACATGAAGCAAATGAAACAATATAAAAGAATAAACAACCTAACTGGTTGGGTAGTCTTTCTTATCGCTGCAACGGTTTACTGTTTAACCATTGAGCCCACAGCGAGTTTTTGGGACTGTGGAGAATTCATAACATCAGCATACAAATTAGAGGTAGGTCACCCTCCAGGTGCTCCTTTTTTTATGTTAACTGCTAACTTTTTCACTCAATTTGTTAATGACCCTTCTCTTGTAGCCAAAATGGTAAATTACATGAGCGCCTTAATGAGTGGTGCTTGTATACTTTTTCTTTTTTGGTCAATTACTCATCTTGTGAAAAAGTTAGTGGTAAAAGATAAACAAGCTACTATATCGACAGCTCAAGTTATTACTATCATGGGAAGTGGTTTAGTAGGAGCTCTAGCTTATACTTTTAGCGACACCTTTTGGTTTAGTGCTGTTGAGGGAGAAGTTTATGCTTATTCTTCCCTCTTTACAGCTGTTGTTTTTTGGTTAATTTTAAAGTGGGAAGAAGTGGCCGATCAACCCCATTCCGACAAATGGCTTATTTTAATAGCTTACCTTACAGGATTAAGTATAGGAGTTCATCTACTGAACTTATTATGTCTTCCTGCCATTGTTCTAGTCTATTATTTCAAAAAGAACCCAAATGCCAACTTCAAAGGTTCAGTTTTAGCTTTAATAACTTCTGCTGTACTGGTAGCCATCGTTCTGTACGGTATGGTTCCTGGTGTTGTAAAAGTAGGTGGATGGTTCGAGCTCTTTTTTGTAAACACACTAGGACTCTCGTTTAACTCAGGAGTTATTGCCTATCTCATTATACTAGCATCCATATTAATATGGGGGATATACGAAAGCTATACTCAAAAGAGTATAACAAGAATGAATATTTCTTTTTTACTAACTATAGCACTTGTTGGTATCCCTTTTTATGGGCACGGTATAACAAGTATAATTATAGGTATAATAGTATTGGGGGCTCTAGCTTTTTATTTATTCAGTGATAGTATTAATGAAAAATATAAGGTTTCATCTCGTGTACTCAACACTTCTTTGCTTTGTGTAATGATGATCTTAATTGGGTATTCATCTTATTCCTTAATTGTGATCCGTTCAATAGCAAACCCTCCTATGGATCAAAATTCCCCAGAAGATATTTTTACTTTAGGTGAGTATCTGGGTAGAGAACAATATGGAACACGTCCTTTATTTTATGGACAAACTTATGCATCAAAAGTAGCATTGGACATTAAAGATGGATATTGTGTACCACGTCAAAAATTAGAAACCACAAAGTTTGTAAGGAAAGAAAAAACGAATTCTGATGAGAAAGACGTATATATTGAAAAAACAGGACGTATAGAATATGAGTATGCTCAAAATATGCTCTTCCCTCGAATGTATAGTAGCCAACACGCTGACTATTATCAACGGTGGATGTCCATTAAAGGAACGGAGGTTATATACGATCAGTGTGGAGAACCTATCACTTTAACCATACCAACTGCTTGGGAAAATATAAAGTTCTTCTTCTCATACCAACTTAACTTTATGTATTGGCGCTATTTCCTATGGAATTTTGTGGGTCGTCAAAACGACATTCAAGGACATGGAGAAATGGAGCATGGCAATTGGATTACAGGCATCTCCTTTATTGATAATTTCCTAGTAGGAAATCAAGAGCTACTACCTAAAGAATTAAAAGAAAATAAGGGCCGTAATGTATATTATGGGTTGCCCTTAATTTTAGGTTTGATAGGACTATTCTGGCAAGCTTATAGAGGTAATAGAGGAGCTAAACAATTTTGGGTGGTTTTCTTTTTATTCTTTATGACAGGAATAGCTATCGTGCTTTACTTAAACCAAACACCGATGCAACCTAGAGAGCGAGACTATGCTTACGCAGGTTCATTCTATGCTTTTGCTATTTGGATTGGTATGGGCGTAGCTGGAATAGCACGATTACTTAACAATCACATGAAGCTAAATAAAACAGTATCTGCAAGTATTGCAACTGTTGTCTGCTTATTAGTCCCCATACAAATGGCTAGTCAAACTTGGGACGACCATGACCGATCAAACCGTTATGTAGCTAGAGATTTTGGCCAAAATTACTTAATGACTTTACAAGAGGAAGGTAATCCTATAATTTTCACAAATGGAGATAATGATACCTTCCCATTGTGGTACAACCATGAAGTGGAAGGCTTCCGAACAGATGCAAGAACATGTAACTTAAGTTATTTGCAAACTGACTGGTATATTGATCAAATGAAAAGACCAGCATACAATTCTCCTTCGCTTCCTATTACTTGGGACCGGATTGAATACATTGAGGGAACCAACGAATACATTCCTATTCGTCCTGAATTCAAGAATCAATTGAATAGCCTATATGAAAAAGCGAGACAAGAGCAAGATAGTCGTCCAGAAGTTCTTGAAGCCTTATATAATGAATTCGGAAAAAATCCATACGAGTTAAAAAACATATTAAAATATTGGGTGCGATCAGATAAAGAAGACTTGAAAGTTATACCTACTGATAGTGTAGTTATAACTATAGACAAAGAAGCGGTACGTAAATCTGGTATGTTAATACCAAAAACTTTAGGTGATTCTATACCCGATGTTATGCACATCTCATTAAAAGGTAAAAGAGCACTCTATAAAAACGAGCTTATCATGCTTGAAATGTTAGCAGAAGCTAACTGGGAGCGTCCTATTTATATGGCTATCACAGTAGGAAATGAAAATAGAATTAACTTTGACAAACACTTTGTTCAAGAAGGATTAGCCTACAGATTCACTCCATTTAATATGGATGAGTTAGGAGCTAAAATAGATACAGAGAAGATGTATGATAACTTAATGAATAAGTTCAAGTTTGGAGGTATTAATAATCCTAAAGTCTATCTAGATGAAAATACGATGCGCATGTGCTATACGCATCGACGAATCTTTACGTCATTAATAATGGAGCTTCTAAAAGAGAAGCAAAACGATAAAGCACTTAATGCTTTGCTATACTGTGAAGAAATGATACCTAACCAAACGGTTCCGTATGATTTCCAAAATGGTTCTTTACAACTAGCAGAAGCCTTCTATTTATTAGGGAAAATAGAAGAGGGCGATAGAATAGCATCTATACTAGCTGATAAATCAGTTGAGTATGTTACTTGGTATTTAAGTCTCACTCCATATGCTATAGCTGTTTCAGGACGTGAAATAGAATACCATTTAAGTATTCTTCATGCTAATCAACTATTAATGAAGGAGTATAATAAAGAGTTGGCCGAACAGTATGATAATAAACTAAACCAACTTTACGATATTTATTCAACTAGGATTAACTTAAAATAAAACGGATGTTAATAGAACAACCCCCTAGAATTTTCCGTGCATTCTATCCTGAGGCTATTTTTAGGATGGATTCAAATGAAAAAGTCATCTATTTGACTTTTGATGATGGCCCAATACCAGAAGTTACCCCATGGGTTTTAGACCTACTTGATCAACATCAAATTAAGGCTACCTTCTTTATGGTGGGAGATAATGTAAGAAAACACCCAGAGGTTTACCAAATGGTTGTTGATAAAGGACATCGTGTTGGCAATCATACCTTTAATCACTTACGTGGATTTGAACACAATGCGGAAAGCTACATTGATAATACAGCAAAAGCTAAGGAGCTTATCAATAGTCATTTGTTTCGTCCACCACACGGTCAGCTAAAGCCCAAACAGTACAAAGCACTAAAAGAGGCTTATACCATTGTTATGTGGGATTTAGTAACACGGGACTATAGTAAAATTGTAGATGGCCCTGGTGTATTTAAGAATGTAGTAAAATACACTCGTAATGGATCAATAGTGACTTTCCATGACTCCTTACGATCATGGAATAGAGGTAACTTACAATATGCCTTACCTCGATCCATTGAGTATTGGAAACAAGAAGGCTATGAGTTCAGACTTCTCTAAAATAGACATTACAAATAAAATAAAAGCCGAGGCCCAACGTCTCGGCTTTTCTGCTTGTGGTATAGCCTCAGCTGAGCATGTTGAGTCTTTACATCAGACCGCATATATGAGTTGGTTAACAAACAACTATCATGCAGAGATGCATTACATGCAAAAGAATATAGAAAAAAGACTAAACCCTCAACTTCTTTGTGAAGGAACTCAGAGCATAATATCGCTCGCATTAAATTACTATCCAATAGAAAAGCAGTGTACTAATTCATATCAAATTTCATGGTATGCGTATGGTAAGGATTATCATCTTGTCATGAAAGATAAACTGTACCAGCTTTTTGACTACATCAATAATACATTACATCCCATTGAAGGGAGAGTGTTTTGTGATACAGCACCTGTTTTAGAAAGATTTTGGGCTTGGAAGGCAGGATTGGGATGGATAGGAAAAAACAATCAACTTATCATCCCATACCAAGGATCGTGTTTCTTTTTAGGTGAGCTTTTCATCAATATTGAATTAGACTATGATTCCCCACAAACTAATCGTTGTGGACACTGTACTAAATGCATAGATGCATGTCCTACACAAGCATTACAGGCTCCATTTTTATTAGATAGCAGAAAGTGCTTATCCTATTTAACAATAGAAAATAGAGGAGAGATACCCCAAGAGTTTCATAGTGCACTAGGAAATCGAATTTATGGTTGTGATGAATGCCAAAAAGCATGTCCATGGAATTCAAAATCACCTACTACCACCATTGAGGATTTCAATCCATCAACTTCCTTACTTAAATCAGACAATAACTCATGGAATTCACTCACTGAGTCTGATTACCAAAAACTCTTCAGAAAAAGTGCAGTTAAGCGAGCAAAATATAAAGGATTAATGCGGAACATTGAGATTGCTAAGAAAAATTCTAAATGAATTTCATAGGATACTATCATTAAAAGAACTGCAACAACAAATAATACTCTTTAAAAATAAAATCAAACTAAGATTTTCTCACCAAGTATCGATATCCAAAACGGCAATACAAACATTTATTACAATCACAATATTTTTTCTGCAACTGAATCAGTCCTTGAGAGTCAGCTGCGGTATGAACTGGAACACCAGCTCCATCCCATGAACGCGTAATTCGATTATCCTCTGCTTTTAGTTGCTCTAATAAAGCCTGTGCTCTCTCTTTATAACAACTTTGATTGTGATACTCTCCATATGCAAATAGATAAGACACAATCGTATTGATTAATAACAAGCGAAGAGATGTTTTACCTAAACACTTTATTTTCATCTTAGATTGCTTACCTAACGAATAATGTGTATCCCAGTAAAGAGAAGTCTGAACCTGCATTCGTTCAAAGAACTCATCGGGGGTATTCAATTCTAATAATTCACTTGCTATACCCTCTTTACTATGACACCAATAGGCTAACTGAGCTAGTCGAATATAAGGAAAATTTCGAGGTCTTAAACGCAAGAAACGCCACCACTCCATCTCCATTTCTTGACAATTAAACTTACTCTTCAAAAACGCATACTCTCTCTGTAGAGCTGAAAAATAGTCATCTTGTATGGATGCATCTTTTAATAACCCTGCTTGTCCTAAAAAAAGAGACTCTAATTGAAATAAGTTATCTCTGTGTTTACAGATAGCTCGAAAAGAAAGCTGATTAGCCCAATATTCAAAAGCATCTCCATTCACTCCAAATCCAAAACTCCTTGCAAGCTGAATAAAAAATGTTTCCCGCCAATTATATTGCCTCTTTTTTAAGCATTGTAACCAGTGATCTACTCGTTCCTCATAACGCTCAATGCATAAAGAGTTCAACCAGGAATGAATCTCCAACTTAGATAAATCAGGTATAACTAAATAACACCTAGGATAGACCTCTTTGTGAAGCAATTCCTTATACCTAGATTCTACTTTCGAAGGAACCTTTAATTCTACTTGAGGTATTTCATTTCCTGACTTTCGTCTTACTATACAGTCTGAGTCAGCTACAACATGTAAAACAACCGAGTCATAACGCTTATCGAATTGATGTTTATGGACAAACCAATCCGAAGCATGCTGATGAATCTCAACATTACCAACCCATAGCAGATGATTAATTTTCAGTTTAGCATTGAAAAAGTCAGGACCCGAATGAATATTAGGCAATCCAGGGTCAATAATTTCTAAATCTAATCCAGTTGTAGTTTTAAGGGGGTACAAGGGGAAAATCTTATGCCTCCAGACATAATGCAAAAGAAGTTCCATGTTAACATAATGTTAATATACCTAGCAAATGTAAGAAAAATATTATCTTTGTCTATAAAGAAAAGGATAATTATAACAGAATAAAAAAACGATCAATATGAAAATAGCAATTATAGGTTACGGAAAAATGGGAAAGGAAATTGAAAAGGTGGCAAAGAAAAGAGGTCACGAAATCGTATCTATTATTGATGTAAAAAATCAAATCGATTTCGACTCAGAAGCCTTTAAAAGTGCTGATGTAGCCATAGAATTCACCAACCCATCTGTTGCCTACAACAACTACTTAAGAGCCTTTGAAGCGGGCGTAAAGGTAGTCTCTGGTAGTACAGGATGGATTGCAGAACATGGCGATGACATTGAAAAAAGATGTACAAAAGGAGGAAACACCTTGTTCTGGTCTTCTAACTTTAGCTTAGGAGTTGCTATTTTTTCTGCTATTAATAGAAAGCTAGCTAAAATCATGAATCAATTTCCTGATTATGAAGTTAGCTTAAGTGAAACTCATCACATTCATAAATTAGACGCACCAAGTGGAACTGCAATCACACTTGCTGAGGAAATCATTCACTCCCTTGATCGTAAGAAAAGCTGGGTAAATAATAAACCTCAATCAAAAGATCAATTAGAAATTGAGTCCATCAGAGAAGGTGAAGTTCCAGGAATACATAGTATAACGTATGACTCAGCGGAAGATAGTATCAGCATTATCCATAATGCTAAAAATAGAGGAGGATTTGCTTTAGGAGCTGTTATTGCAGCTGAATTCACAGTAAATCATACTGGATTATTGGAGATGAGTGATCTATTTCCTTTTTTATACGAATAAAAAACACAAACTATGAAGCAAGTAAATAAGAAACAATGGATTAAATTCTCTATTGTTATAACACTCTATCTACTTTTTTTACTTTGGGTGAAAAGTTGGTTAGGACTACTCGTTATTCCTTTTATTTTTGATGTATACATCACAAAATTGATACCATGGGGTTGGTGGAAAACATCAAAAAACCCTATCGTACGAAGTATAATGAGTTGGGTAGATGCTATTGTTTTTGCTCTTGTAGCTGTTTACTTTGTTAACATCTACTTATTCCAAAACTATCAGATCCCCTCTTCCTCACTAGAAAAAACAATGCTGGTTGGTGACTTTCTCTATGTTAGCAAAATCAGTTATGGCGCTAGAGTTCCTAACACTCCCTTATCGATGCCATTAGCTCAGCATACCCTTCCTTTTTTTGGTACAAAATCGTACATTGAGTGGCCTCAATGGAAATACAAACGAGTAAAAGGAACAGGAAAAATAAAACAGAATGATATTGTAGTCTTTAATTTCCCTGCAGGCGATACAGTAGCGGTTAACTTCCAACAAACAGACTTCTACTCTCTTGCATACAATGAAGGAAAAAGATTTTATCCCAACAGACTCAATATGGATAGCTTAAGTCGTTGGGATCAAAAAGCAGTGTACGATCTTTATTACAACGCAGGTAGAAAACAAATTATTGAAAACCCTCAAATCTATGGAAAAGTTCAATATCGTCCTGTAGATCGTAGAGAAAATTATGTAAAACGTTGTGTAGGTCTTCCTGGAGACACCCTTCAAATTATTGATGGTGTAGTTCACATTAATAATCATCCAACAGACAAAGCCAAAGGAATTCAAATGAATTACTTTGTACAAACTACAGGTCCTCGTATTACAGAAGAGATGTTCCGTGAATTAGGTATCAGTAAAGAAGATCAATTTTTAATTAGTGATGAAGCTGGATGGATACCCTATTTAACCGATGCTGGATTATCATCGCATGGAAATGAAGGCAAAATGAATCCTGTATATCATCTTCCGCTAACCAAAGAAATGTACAATACACTACAAAATAATAGTAAATTAGTAAGTAAAATAGTAATTGAACCTGAAACCTATTCAGGACAAATGTATCCACAAAATTTATATACCCAGTGGAACCGAAAAGATTACGGTCCACTTTGGATTCCTAAACGGGGTGCTACCATCACACTAACGCCCGACAATATTCCAATCTATGAGCGCTGTATCGTTGCTTATGAGGGAAACACACTTCAATACACTCAAGATGGAATCTACATCAATGGAGAACTCACTAACAGCTATACATTCCAAATGGATTACTATTGGATGATGGGCGATAATAGACACAACTCTTTAGATTCTCGTTATTGGGGTTTTGTTCCAGAAGATCATATAGTGGGTAAACCTCTAGTCGTTTGGTTATCCTTAGATAAGGATAGGGGTTGGTTCGATGGAAAAATACGATGGAATAGACTTTTCAAATGGGTAGGTAACGATTAATGAAAGAAAAAAAGGTGTACATACTTTCTTTACTTGGTGCAATAATTATTGTATTATTGTTAAGGACATTTGTCTGTTCACCTTTTTCCATCCCCTCGCAAGGTATGGAAAACAGTCTTTTAGAAGGAGAGCGAATTTTAGTAAATAAATGGAGCTACGGCCTACGTTCTCCTCTTCTTTCCCTTTTTCCATATCACAGGTGGAACGAATCCTCTATAGAGAAAGAAGACATCGTTGTTTTCAACAATCCAGCCAATATTAAAACAAAAGCTATAGATAGAAAAGAGATTTTCATTAATCGGTGTGCCGCTTTGCCAGGAGACACCCTTTGGGTAGACTCATTATTTCAACCCATCGTATCCGAGACTAACAATCCCGACAAAAAAAATATCTTTGTGTTTGCCAAAGAGAAAATAGAAGAACTCCAAGAAATCCTAGAAGAATTAACCATTGACCCCATAGAAATACTAGGAGAAGATAGCCTAAACTACTATAGTTCATTTAGCCGTTATGAATATTACTTAATTACACAAAAAATCAAAGAGAATACATGGATTCAGTTAGCATCAAAAAATAAAGAAACTTCATATCCTCTCATCATTCCAGGTAAGAATGTATCCATAGAAGTAACCCCTTGGAACAGCACATTACTCAGAAACACTCTCATTTTACATGAGCAACAAAATGCCGAAGTAAAAAACGACACACTATACATAGATTCACAACCAGTAAAAAACTGTACTTTTACAAAAGACTACTACTGGATGAGTAGTAATAACACACTGGGAATATCAGACTCTCGTATTTTTGGATTTGTACCCCACGATCATGTAATAGGCAAAGCATTTTTCATTTGGTTATCCAAAGAACCTAATGGAAGTCCTTTTAGCGGATATCGATGGGATAGAACTTTTACATTGATTCGATAAATTGATTCAAAAACTACCTAAACCTTATTATTTTATATGTCTAACCTCATTGATACTGCTGTTTTAACCTCAGCTTATTTTGGTCCAATACAATACTATAGTAAACTCTATAGATACCCCAATATCCATCTAGAGCAACACGATAACTACATAAAGCAAACTTACCGTAATCGCTGTGTTATATCAGGTCCACAAGGCCCTATAACCTTAACCATACCAACGGCTAAACCCGCAACAAACAAAGTTGAAATGAGAGAGGTAGAGATATCCGACCATGGTAATTGGAGGCACCTTCATTGGAAAGCTATTGAATCATCATATAATAGTACACCTTACTATGAACACTATAAAGATTATTTTCTCCCTTTTTTTGAACAAAAATACCCTCTTCTTTTCCAGTTTAACAATGAATTACAAGAGATTATTTGTTCACTTATAAAAATCAAACCAAACATTCAATACACTTCAACCTATCAGTTTGACTTTGATGAGCATACATTAGATTTGCGTGAGACTATCCACCCTAAAAAAGATCATAAACTACACGACCCTAACTTTAAGATAAAACCCTATTATCAAGTATTTAGTGAACAGACAGGATTTCTCCCCAATCTTAGTATTCTTGATTTACTGTTTCACAAAGGTCCAGAAACCATTTTATATCTTTAATATTAACCAGAATAATAGTTATTTATTCATATAACAAAAAAGACAACTGACTCTCACAGAACACCTCATTAGCAACATCCTGTAGGAACTCAGGTGTTAATGCATCAATATCCTTATAAATATGAGTTAAAGGCTTATAATCATCAAGATGTAAAAAAGCACGTCCCATACCCAAAGCACGACTCTCGTTGTTATCTTCAGCTACACCAAGTTGCCCCATCAGTTGATTTTTTGCCCGAGTTAACTGAAGTGTACTCATTTTATTATTTCTCAACTTAGCTAACTCCTTCAACGTTAAATCAACACAATGATCTCTATTCTTAAAATCAGTCCCAAAATAGATACTAAAAATACCCGCATCAGTAAAAGTCATAATATTCGACTCCACGTTATATACATACCCTCTACGCTCTCTTAACTCAATATTTAATCGACTATTCATTCCTGGTCCACCCAGCACATTATTAAGCAAAGAAAGAGCTACGCGTTTAGGACTCAACATAGGGTAAGAAGGAGCCGCAATCATAACATGTGCCTGATTCGTATCTTTCTTTTTAGCCATTCGTCGAGGAGTGTAACAACGTGGCTTTTGCCTATCTAATAAAACAGGAGCATTAGGAATAGCATCAAAATAAGGCCTTAACACAGCAATCACCTCCTCAAAATCTATGTCACCTAATACAAAGAAAACCATATTTTCAGGTTGATAATAGCGAGACACATACTGCTTAGCATCTAAACTCTGAATTCCACTCAATACGGAAGCATTCCCCAAAATATATCTACCCAAAGGATGAGTATCAAAAATCATTCGTTCAATGTCATCAAAGATTAAATCAGAAGGACTATCTTCATACGATTGAATCTCATCTAAAACCACATCCACCTCCTTATCGATTTCATGTTGTGGAAACGTTGAATTAAAAACAATATCAACAAGCAATTCCACTGCGCGCTCAAAGTGAGCATTTAGAAATGCAGAATAAATCATGGTCTCCTCTTTATTGGTATAAGCATTTAAATCGCCACCCACATTCTCCATTCTATTTAAAATGTGCCAAGCTTTTCGTTTCTGAGTCCCCTTAAAAATTAAATGTTCAACAAAATGAGCCAATCCAGACTCATTCTCCGCTTCATCTCGGGTTCCTGCATTAACAGCAAACCCACAGTAAGTAACCTTAGATGCATTCGATTGATGAATAATTCTGAGACCATTAGGAAGTGTATATCTATTGTAAAACATAACTAGTTCTGATTAGCTGTGAATCACAAAAATACAATAAAACTTATGGTTGTTTCTATTATTATATAGATATTTGTACCACTAAATTGACGCTATAAGCTTTGATGAAAAAAATTGGTGTATTCTGTTCGGCTTCCACTAACATAGAATCTCGTTATTATGATATAGCCCAACAGCTAGGTAAATGGATGGGTGAAAACAACTGTACTTTAGTTTACGGAGGGTCAAAATTGGGTCTTATGGGAGCTATATCTCAGGCTGTTTATCAAAATAAGGGAAGCTTAATTGGGGTTATTCCCTCTCTTTTGCAAAAAACAAACCAAGAGAGTGAGTTACCTCAAGAACGTATATATACACAAAGCTTAAGCGATCGTAAAGATATTCTTTTAGAACAATCAACTGTTTTGATTGCTCTACCAGGAGGAATAGGTACTCTAGATGAAATATTTCATGTAATGGGACAAGCTACTCTTGGTTACCACAATAAAAAAATAATTATTTATAACATTAATGGTTTTTATAATCAATTACTTGATTTTTTAGCAGAACTAAAAGAGAAAGAGTTTATTCGTCAACCCCTATCTACTTATTATATAGTTGTAGATAACTTTGATGATTTAATCTTATTATTGAAATAAAAGCAACCTACATCATGATAAAAGAGATACAAAATTTGTTGAGAAAAGAGGCTGATGCTATCCTTAACATTCCAATTACAGATGAATATGAAAAAGCTGTCAATCTAATAGTCGAACAGATTCATAAGAAAAAAGGTAAACTTGTTACTTCAGGAATGGGAAAAGCCGGACAAATAGCAATGAATATTGCGACTACCTTTTGCTCCACAGGAATACCTGCCGTGTTTTTACATCCTAGTGAAGCTCAACATGGCGATTTAGGTATATTACAAGAAAACGACTTACTTCTGTTAATCTCAAATTCTGGAAAAACGAGAGAAATTATTGAGCTAACCCATTTAGCTCATTATTTAAATCCGAACTTAAAATTTATAGTCATTACAGGTAATACAGAAAGTCCATTAGCTAAAGAAGCTAATGTTTGCTTAGGAACAGGAAATCCCGAAGAGGTCTGTGCATTATCGCTAACACCCACTACATCCACGACAACGATGACAGTTATTGGGGATTTATTGGTTGTACAAACCATGAAACAAACTGGTTTCTCTACTGAAGATTACGCTAAACGACACCATGGAGGCTACTTAGGCGAAAAATCGAGAGGTTTATGCGGAAAGTAATTGGTATTGGTGAAACTATTCTAGATGTGCTATTCAAAGACAGCCAACCCGTAGCTGCTGTTCCGGGTGGTTCTGTTTTTAATGGACTTGTTTCTTTAAGTCGATTAGGAGCCCATGTTAGTTTCATTGGAGAGCTTGCTGATGATAAAGTAGGGGCTATCATCTCTGATTTTATGAAACAAAACGATATCAATACGGAATATGTGCATTGGAAACCCAATCAAAAATCACCACTTTCACTCGCTTTCCTATCCGAAAATAAAGACCCTGAGTTTTTATTTTACAAAGACTATACACAGCAAGAACTCTATGTAAACTCACCTAAAATAAACGAAAATGACATCGTTATTTTTGGGTCATACTATGCTATTAATCCAGCAATTAGAGATAAAACCAAAGAAATTCTATTATTAGCGAAAAAAAACAAAGCTATAATTTACTACGATCCTAACTTTAGAAACTCACACAAAAATGAGGCTTTAAAGCTAAATCCTATCTTTATAGAAAACCTCGAATTTGCAGATATAGTACGAGGTGCAGCCTATGATTTTCAAAACATGTATGAGTTAACCGATGCAGAGAAAATTTATAAAGATAAGGTGTCCTTTTATTGTCCCAACTTTATATATACAGCAGGAAAAAAGCCCATTCAACTACGGACTTCATCCATCCATAAAAGTTATCAGCCACCTGCTATAAACCCAGTCAGTACCATAGGAGCTGGTGATAACTTTAATGCAGGTATTATATATGGATTATTAAAAGAAAATATAACCTTAAACGAACTATATGATCTTTCAGAGGAAAAATGGGATCGTTTAATTAACTATGCTATGCTCTTTTCTTCAGAGGTGTGCAAAGATTACTCTAACTCTATATCCCGATCCTTTGCAAATCAATACCTACTAAAAGACTAAAAATCACCAACTATCAAAAAAATAAACAGATAAAAGACACCTATTAAAACCGGTTTTTCTATTTATTTACCTAAAATTAGGTTCGCTTTATTTTCTTTTATCTCCCTCATTACGAATAAAATAAGACCAAAAATATAGATAACTCATTAATTATCGTACCTTTGCACGGAATTTAACGAGAAAACATTTGATGAATACATTCGAACAGCTTGGCGTATCGCAACCGATACATCAGGCTATTAAAGAAATGGGATTTGAAAATCCCATGCCGGTACAACAAGAGGTTATACCGTATTTACTTGGTGATAATAATGACATAGTAGCTTTAGCTCAAACAGGTACAGGTAAAACTGCAGCCTTTGGACTTCCTATCGTACAAAAAACAAACGTAACTAACCGTTACCCCCAATCTTTAATTTTAGCACCCACACGTGAGTTGTGCTTACAGATCGCAAAAGATATTTCCCAATACGCAAAATATATCAACGGACTCAACGTAGTTGCTGTCTATGGTGGAGCATCGATTGAAACACAAATACGATCAATTAAACGTGGAGTACACATTGTTGTAGCAACTCCCGGACGATTAATCGATTTAATGCAACGAAAAGCAGTATCTCTTAAAACAGTATCTAATGTTGTGTTAGATGAAGCCGATGAGATGCTTAATATGGGTTTTACTGACAGTATAAATACAATCTTAAAAGAAGTTCCTAAAGAACGCAATATGCTTCTTTTTTCGGCTACCATGAGTCGTGAAATTGCCTCTATTGCAAAGGACTACTTAAACAATCCTAAAGAAATAACGATTGGAAGAAAAAATGAAAGTACTTCAACAGTAGAACACATTGCATACACTGTTCAAGCCAAAGATAAATATGCTACACTAAAACGTATTGTTGATTTTCATCCTACAATTTATAGCATTATCTTTTGTCGCACACGTAGAGAAACCCAAGAGATTGCAGATAAACTAACAAAAGATGGGTATGATGCAGACTGCTTACATGGTGAGCTATCTCAAGCTCAACGAGACTCTGTGATGCAAAAATTCAGAATGAAGCATCTACAACTACTAGTGGCTACTGATGTTGCTGCTAGAGGACTTGACGTAGATCATTTAAGTCACATTATAAACTATAGCTTACCCGAAGATACAGAAAGTTACACTCACCGTAGTGGACGTACTGGTAGAGCGGGTAGATCGGGAGTTTCTATAGCTATCTGCAACCTCAGAGAGAAAGGAAAACTACGCAGCATAGAAAGAATAATAGGTCGTGAGTTTAAACATCAAGAAGTACCAACAGGTACAGCTATCTGTGAAAATCAATTATTACATATTATTGATAAAATCCAACACGTGGAGATTAACCACGAGGAGATAGAACATATTATTCCTCTAGCTTACGAAAAACTGGCTGAATTAAGCAAAGAAGAGCTTATTCAACGTGTTGTTTCCTTGCAATTTAATAACCTGTTAGATTACTACAGAAACAACAATGAGGTTGAAACTGCCAAAGACAATGGACGTAATGCAGGGCAATCTAAACGAAAAGGACGTAATCCTGAAGCTGGATATAGTCGTTTATTTATTAGTGTAGGTAAAAACGATAAATTTAACCCGGGTTGTTTATTAGACTTGATGAATAACAACACAAATCAACGAATCGATTTAGGACGCATAGATATTATGCGAAACTTCTCTTTCTTCGAGGTAGAAGATGACAAAGCCCAATTTACCGTAGATTTGTTGAATAACAAACGATGGAATGGAAATAAAATGACTGTTGAATTTGCTGAAAGCAAAGGTCCTACATCTGATAACTCGGCGAGACGGAAGAAAAGAAAGCCTAGTCGTGCAGAAAGAGGATATACAGCAGCACGTGGTCCTAAAAGAAACAAAAAGAATAAAAGAAAAAGAAATTTTGAATCGGCAGGTTCAAGATAACTTTTTTATTAACGAATAAAACAAATACGGGCTAGAAACAGATGCTTCTAGCCCGTATTGTTTTTAAACTTAGAATAAATGAAAAAGTCTATTGACTTTCGACTATCTATTTATTTCCTTAAGCAGATAAATAAGAGTAGGGAAGTGGTCACTATATCCATTTAGGAAAGTAGTTCCTGAAAAAGTACGTAAAGGATACCCTTTTTTCTTTCCTTCTTTTTGCAATAAAAAGTCGCGATTAAACACTTCAGCTTTCCAAAACTTCAATGTGCTATAATCTTTTCCAAGAAGCGCATGCGAAACAATAATCTGATCAAATAGATTCCATTTATCTTGATAAGCAAGAGAACCTATTCCTTGATCGTGTAGCTTCCACATGGTGTTAAACCACCCTTGCGGTTTCACCTCTTTTTCATCTCGTTTAGCATTCATAATAACACGCGTACTTCTATCAGCAGGGTCATCATTTAAGTCACCCATCAAAATCACTTTAGCAGCAGGATCAATCTGATATAAAGAATCAGCTATTTCATTTGCAATACCTGCAGCTACCTCTCTATTATCCGACCCTTTACCTCCATAACGAGAAGGCCAGTGAGCTACAATAACATGTACAGGCTCACCTGCTAAAATACCACTCACCACTAATTGATCGCGGGTTTTCATGTTTGGTTTATCTGGGTGATGATAAACGTGTACAGCTGAATGAGTCATTTGAAATAAACTAGGATTATAGATTAACCCCACATCAATCCCTCTCCAGTCAGGAGAATCATAATGCACCACTTGATAATTCTTATCCGCAATTTGTTTATTTTTCACTAAATCTTCAATCACCACACGATTCTCAACTTCTGCTAAACCAACGATAGCTGGACCAGCAGGCGTTACCTCCTTACCTAGCTTATTAATTACATAAGCAATATTGTCTAACTTTTTCTGGTACTTTTCAGGAGTCCAAGCATACGATCCCGATGGAGTATATTCATCATCTCCCGGATTGTCAGGGTCATCCACTGTATCAAACAAGTTCTCTACGTTGTAGAAAGCAATACAGTAAGCCCCATATTGTTTTTGAGCTTGAGTTACTCCTCCTATCAGTAGCACAGAAAGGAAGACTAGTAATATCTTTCTTTTTATCATGGTATCTTTCTATTAATTAGAAATCAATCTAATAGGTAACTAAAATAATTACCTATTAGATAAATTCAAAACATTACTCTGTTACAGCAATTGCAATATCATCCAGACGAATTCCGGCTTTATTATCTTCTCCTTCTACCGAAAATTCAATTTCTAAACTTTTAACAGCAGGAACATTATCAAGAGTAAAGGTAGTAAATGCATTGCTATCTAAAGCTGGTGTACTAGGTAATGAACGCTCATCTCCATTCAGCTTTACTTTAATTACGCTTAAATCTTGAGCTCCATTAGCAGCTAATGCAAAAGATAAAACTAATTTTTTTCCTCCAGAAGTATCAATATTCTTCAGTTTAAACCAGTTTGTATGACCAGCTCCAAACCAAATGTGTCCATCTATTTTCCCAGTGCTTCTTAGAGTTCCTGTCTGATAACTAATCTCATATTCAATGGGACTCACTGCTCCATCAGCATATTGTTTATATTCACTAGCAAAATCTTTTACTTGAGTACTAGGTGTACTAGGCTTCATCTTAGTAAAACCCTCATAAAAGATAGTACCCGTTGGAGTAGGTTCTGGATCAGGATCAACCTCTCCTGGGTTCTCTGGATCAGGATCTATTTCTCCTGGTTTTTCTGGAGTAATAGTAATTGTATCATCTTTTTCTTGAATCACAAGATTATCTAATCGTAAACCTTGTTTCATTTTAGCAGCATCAACTTTAAATTCCACTTTAAGGTCTTTCTTAGCTGGAACTTTATCTAGAGTTATGGTGTAAAACTTACCATCATCTCCATTTTCTTTTGAAACGGGCTTACTCTCTATCTTACGCTCTTTACCATCAATAACCACATACAATGCACTTAAATCGGTTGCATCACCTTCATTATATAAGTTGGCCGCTACGTCATACGATAATACAACGTCTTTACCTCCTTCTGTATTAATTCCTTCAATCACTAAAGAAGATTCTTTATTTGCAGCTAACCATACATGGTTTTGATAAGCACTCAAGAAACTCACGTTACGAACATCTGCATTCCCTGTAGGATCACTATATTTAACCGTTTGATCATCCCAGTCTTTATAGTCAGCTATTTTAGGATTCTTCTCTGCAGGTTTTACTGAACCAAACGTCTCTTTATAGTAGGTATCAGTACTAGGTTCGGGTTCAGGTTCAGGAGTTTCGCCACCAAATTCTATTAAATCATCACGATCTCTTATCACAAGTTGCCAATTACCATTGAAGCGACCTAAAACACCTTGAATCGTTCCGTTTCCTTCTGGCAATAGGTCCTTAGCGAAATTAGCAAAGCTACTAGAGCGAACCAACATACTGTTGCCTTTAGCATCTTTAATATACTCTTCTCCATAACCTTCATCAGGTGCAAACGTATTTTTACCTCCATTTTGGAAATATACATTATGAATACGAACTAACGTATTAACATGCTTATCACCTAATTGATCCATAGTAACTACAGCAGGAACCACCTCTTTAGTAGGCCAATCGTTAGGAAACAAATGTTTTGTTGCAATTTCCCAAGGAATTCTATTGGCTGTTGTTCCTTTATAAGCCACTTGAAGTTCTCCTCCATAGCTTACCATATATAATCCATGTAATTCAATAAAAACCTCTTGTCCTACTCCCAGAATAGTATATAAAGAGTTTTGATCCAGCCCCATGGTTAAAGCACCCGTTTCATCTTCAATATAAATATTTTTAAATATATTACCCGACTTATCGTTTGCTGTAACTTTAGCTTTGATTACATAATCAAATATAATCTCTTCTGGATTATCACGAGTAACCTCTTTGTATTTTTCTTTTAACTCTGCAATAGTAATGTTTGCATCTCCTTCATAATGAGGTTTGCTTAAAGGAGGAGCATCAAAATCACGTGAGCATGAAAAGAAAGCCAGTGACATGATGAGCAGTGTTAATATTTTATTCATTGTTTTCATATAGCGTTGTACTTTTGGTTTTATCATTATACTTATTTTAGAATTGGTAGCTTGCATTTAGATAGCAATTTATACCTTGCATATAGAAATATTTTGAAGCAAACTTATTAGGATATGCTGTATCGATACGACCTTGTTCATAACCTCCTGTTTTAATGCTTCGTCTATTCAAGATATTGTTAATAGAGAAATTAAAGTTTAATCGGTGACTATTTTTCAGATAAATAATCTTTCCAATTGAAGCATCTAAAGTATAAGCACTTCCATAACGTTCTTGCGAAGTTAATTTTTTATAAGCAGCATATTCAGGACTATCTCCTGGTACAATACCCTCATAATTTGAGGCCATTCTACGTATTGGAGATAACTCTACATAGTTTCTAGCAATACCATTTAAGTTCAAGCTTAAGAACCAGTAATCGTAGAAGTAATTAATACCTAAAGTACCTGCAAATTGAGGAGTTGCTCCTACATAGTAGTTTTTCATGTACACTTTCTCTTCTTTACCCAACTCTTTTCCATTCTCATAATTAATAGAACCCATTGGATTATTAGAATAGTAATACTCTGCTAACGTACCGGCTAAATCGAAGTTCCAGTTATCATTCAACTTATAATTCAGACCTAATTCCACTCCACGATGCACTTTATCGATACCCGTTAACACATGGTTAACAAAGGTTTTTTCTGAGTCATGATAATAACTCACTCTATGCATATCGTCAAAGAAGTTAGTTTGGAATAAAGTTACTCTACCCGTTACAGATGGTACTGAGAAGACATAACTTATATCTGCACTAAACATTTTGTTACTCTTCAAATTCTCTGGAGCTAAATCTGATATACGAGGCGAAATATATGCTTTATCTGCATATGGTGCCTGTGTAGCATAAGCCAAATTAGCAACTAAGAAATGACGACCATCAATTTTGTAAGTCAGTCCTGCTTTTAATGCATAATCTACAAAGTTATGTTTTTTACCTCTTCCATACGAATTATCAGGGTAACGACCATTTTTCATTTTCCCTCTACGCTGGAAGTCTGAGTAGGTTAATTTTGTACCGTAGTAAAAATCAACATTTCTAAACTTATATTCATTTTGTAACCAAGCATTAGCCGATTGAACATTTATTCGGTAATCGTAACCAAACACATCGCCTTTATATGCTTTACGATCGGGTTTATTTAAGTCATTCTGTATGGTATGAGGATCGCCTGGAAAATCTCGTTCCGCAAATTTATCAATATCTAACACATGCGATGCTCCTAAGAGGTCATCTACTGTTTTGAACTGTCTCGATTGCGTATAACGAAGTCCAATACCTCCTGTTAAATAATTGTTCTTAGCTAATTTTGTATTTATAGTAGAGTTAAAAGATAACTCCCATAAATCTCTACGGCGTTCTTCTACCATATAAATAGCCGATTCATTACCTGTCATAGCTCCAATTTGATTGGCTAAAAACAGATCATCCCAATTCAACTGAGTAAAGCTACGGTTATCACTACGCCATAAATATTCATAATATTCTCTTACACTATCATCTTCAAAATAAGATGGTATGTAACGGTAATAATCTGGTCTAGGGTCTGGTCCATTGTACCAGTTTAATGCAGTCCCCCCATAACGACTATAATGACCAGCCAATCCTGTAGTTAAAGTAGTATTTTCATCAATTTTCCAAACATGAGAGAAGATACCAGTAGGGTCGAACGCCTTAACAACTCTCGAGTTTCTGCGTTTTCCATTTTGATACCCCCAGTTAGGATTGTATAAATTATCACCTACTAAATCGTAAACCTCTTGATAAGAAGCCATTTGCTGACCTCTTTTCACAGGAGAACCATAGGTTACAAACGATAAGCTATGGCGTCCTTCGTCCCATTGTTTCTCTGCACCAATGGCATAGGAAAAGTTTTCATAAAAAAGACCATCTACATTCCCTCGATCGGAGTAACGTCCTCCTACTAAAACATTAAAAGCCCAACCATCATCGCGTAAACCAGTAGCATAACTAGCCATCCCTCTTAAGTAGTAGTTTCTATTGGTGTACGATAAAGTAAACTTACTTCCTTTATTGTAACTACCCGAACGCATGTTTATATTCTCCGAAACACCTAAGTTACCAAAAGAGAAAGCCGAGGGAGCAAATCCACTCTCAGACGTTCCATTTCGTGTAGCATCGTTAATAGCACCTATCGATGAATAATTAAATACACCACGGTATTGATCGTTAAACTCTACACCATTAATAAATTTCGATTCAAAAGTATTATCATATCCTCTTACTTTGAAACGAAAAGGAGATAACTGATACGACACATTGCTTAAATATTGATCGTTAGAGAGTATAACCATGGAACTCACATCCTGAGCCAAACCTCCTCCGTCATCATCGGCTATCATATCTTCGTTTATTACTCCCACTAACCCTAAATCTTCGGTAACCTCTCTTACCGTAACCTCCATTGGATCGAGTCTATTTAAATCAGTGGCCGATACTCTAATCGGAATTTCTTTAGCTATTACGCGTGCCCCACTTAAAGCTAGAATATCTTCTCCAGGCTTTACATTCCCAAATCGGAAGACTCCTTCTACATCGGTGGTTGTAGTATAATTATGCCCTCGCAAAATTACAACAACACCCGATACGGGTTCACTCGTACTAGCATTTATGATGCTTCCCACTAAATCCACCCCTCGTTGTGCAAAGCTGGAAATCGAAAAAAGCAGCATAAGTACTGTCAATAATTTGTGTTTCATACGTTTTCAGTTCTATAATTAATAGTTCTTATCATTTAAACAT